>CAXMLU010000123.1:0-15610 GCA_964194255.1 uncultured bacterium | reverse complement strand
GACGAGGCCGCTTGACATAGGAGAGAGGAGTGGACCACTCCGGCGCCCGGCGCGTCGGCTCGGCCTTCGCCGAGCTGGCTCGCTTCATCTGAGAGGACAAGGATCCCCGCATCCACGCGGCACCGCATACAGCAACGCAACAGAGCCCGGCGACAACTCGCGGAGACACTGTGCGAGCCCTATCGCTGGCGTCGCTCGCGAAAGACCTAGGATGCTCGGCCCGCGGTACTGGGTGCGTTGGAGTGGAAGTCGGTCGGTCGGATTGTGGCGAGGGCGGGGGCTCGCAGTCGGCGGAGACCGGCTCTGATCCTGCTCTTGATCGTGCCCTCCGGCTCGTCGAGGAGCTGCGCGATTTGGCGATAGGTATTGGCTCCGAAGAACGCGAGTTCGATGGCGATCCGTTCGTTCGCGGGCAGTGCCGTCAACATGGCCCGGATGGCCCCGGCGTCGAGTTGGCCGAGGACCTGGTGCTCGACGGGCGCCTCCGACCTCAGTTCGTGGGACCAGCGGTCTTGGCGTCGCCGCAGCGCGGTTTCCGATCGGTAGTGGTCCAGCGCCCGGCTGCGGGTCTCCATGATGAGATAGCCACGCAGGCTCCCTCGGCCCGAATCGAACCGTGCTGGGCTGTACCAGAACCGCAGGAACACATCTTGAACTACGTCTTCGGCCACGTCCGCATACGCGAGCGCCGCTCGAGCGTGGCAGAGCATCGCCGGCCCATAGCGGCGATACAGCTCGGCCATGGCCCGATGGTCGCGGGCTGCGACTCCGGCCACGAGCTCCCGATCATCCTCATCCGCCAGTCGCATGCCTCTAGTTGTAGAGGTATTGCATAGCTTGTGTCAAGATTACGCCGAGGTTACTCTTGCCAATGTGGACACTTCGGCCCCAGCGTTTCGTATTGGTGAGCTTGCCCGTCGCACGGGGGTGGCCGTGCCCACGCTGAGATCGTGGGAAATTCGCTACCGCCTTTTACGCCCCGCACGCACGGCCGGCGGCCAGCGCCTCTACAGCCTCGAGGACCAGCAGCGGGTGATGGCAATGCGCCATCTCGTTAGTAGAGGTGTGGCTGTCGGGCCGGCGGCGCGCTCGGTCGCCTCCCACCAAGTCGGCTCCGCCACCGTCGTCCAGCCGAATATCCCCCCGCCCGAGTCGGCCGAGACGGCTGTCCCGATTCCAAGACGGCCCAGCGCGGCCGTGCCCGCCTTGGACAGGCTCGCCGCCCCGTCCCTGTTTACAAGCGCCCCGACCGGGCGCGCCAAGGCGGTGGCCACCGAAATCGGGCCACCTCGCCTGAGCGTTCGCCCGGAGGACACCGACCTGCTTGCTCTCGTCCATATGTCGACCCGGTCCGCGCTCCATGCCGAGACACCGCGGGAGGTCGTCGACGTGTTACGGGCATTCGTGGAACGTGTCGGCGGGACCGTTGTCGCTGCCGGCGCGACGGGCGATCTCTTCGGCGATGACGTCATTCCGGTCGATCTCTCCTTCGGGGAGGGACCGCCGTTGCTACCTCGTGCCGAGCTGATGAGCGTCGGCCGCCTCTGCCTGGAGCAGGTACTTCCCGAGCTGGTCGAGGACGCCCGCCGGATCATCGCCTTGTTACGGAGCCAGCGGCCGTCCGATTGAGCATGTCTATACTCCGCCCGGTGGCCACGCCAGAGGCGTTCCTCACAATGGTGTTGGCAGGAGATCGATTCGGCGCCGGCGCCTTGGTCAAAGACCTCGCGCGGGCCGGGGTCGCCGTCGAGGACATCCTGACGGACGTGCTGTCGGCTGCCCAGACCGAGGTCGGCCGGCGCTGGGAACGAGAGGAGTGCAGCGTCGCCGACGAGCACGCAGCCACCGGTATCGTCGACTCCCTGCTCGCGGAACTGACGATGGTCCCGGTGCCATCCACCTCGGCCGGCGACGTCGTGGTCGTGTGTGCAGAAGGGGAATGGCATGTCCTCACGGCTCGTCTGGTCGCCGAGCTACTGCGCCTGTCGGGTCACCGGGTCCGATTCGCCGGCGGCTCGGTGCCCGGTGACCAGCTGGAGCGCTATCTGGCGCGGCAGACTCCCGTGGCGTTGTGCATCACCTGCTCCCGGGGCCGGTTCATTCCGGGTGCACTCCGATCAATCGAGGCCGCACACCGCGCCCAAGTACCAGTGATCGCCGGCGGCCGTGGTCTCGGAATCGACGACCATGTCGCCTTGCGCATCGGGGCGGACGCATGGGCGGCATCAGTAGACGAGGCGCACCGGACAATTGTCGCCTGGCATCAGAGTCCGCCCCGCCATCTCGCACCAGTCACGGCTGACGTCACGTCGTGGAGCGCCTTCGAGTTGGCGCGACCCGATCTCCACGAGGACGCCCGCCGTCGGCTCGCCACACCCGCAGCGGCCGAGCTGGTGGACGACAGTCTGGCCAGCCTTTCTGCCGGGATCCTCGTGAGCGACGAGCGGGTGTTCGGAGGCTTTGTCTCTTGGTTGGACGGGATCCTCGCCTTTCGGCCGGGGTGGGGGGTGAGCGGGAGAGACGTCATCAGTGCCGTTGCCGACGCTGTAACCACGCTCGACAACGTGCCGTCGCGAGCTGTTCAACTCGTAAGAACGCTCGTGCCCGGTGGCTGACGTCACCCAGGCCCTCCCAGGTCGAACCGTTATGAAACCATAGCGACCGTAGGCGCCGACAACCCCGATCGAACGCGACCACGGCGCCTCCCCCACGGTCCCCTCTCGGCCTGGCTCGGATCATCAACTTGTGGTCGCACCAGGCCCGCTACGACCGGGTCCTGGCCATCATGCACGCTTTTGCGCCAGACCTGCGTCGGTCACGACGAGCCGCGGTGTACGTCAGGGCTGGCCGTCACGTATCTGGCTCAGCACCAGATTCGAAAGGCGGGATCCTCAGGCAAATGGCCTCGAGCAGCGAAGTTTCGGCCCCCACCGGCTTCGGCGTCGTTCGCCGCGGAATAGCTCGCGCCGAGGGCTTGTTACTCTATTTACTACTAAATGGAGGCATGTGTCGATGCGAGTTCATTCCCCCCGGCGCAGAGCGGTGCTACGGGTGAAGTTGTTGTCTGTCGCGGCCGGGATGGCGTCGTTCCTATTGTCGGTGGTTCTGTGGTTCACGGGTCACCACGACCAAGGGATCTTCGTCGGCATCTGGGTTCCGAGCATCTTTTCCTTCGGTGCCCTCCTGCTCGCGGCTGAGTCGATGGGAGGTCCTCAACCGTGAGCGAAGTGTGGCTGTTCCTCATCGGGGTCGTCATCTTTGCTGTCGCCTTCACCGGCTCGCTGACCTACGCCTACCTGCTGGCCATCGGCCGCTACGACATGGATCTGGCCAACACCCATGACGTAACGAACGCCGCGGACGTCCTCTAGGCCGAAGGCGTTGGAACCCACCACGTGCAGTTCCTTGAACTGAAGAGACGTCCATTCAAAGCGCCTGGTGGTTCGACACCCCTGATGATCAGCGTGCCGCCGGTGGTGAGCAGGCGCATCGACGTTTCCACGGTCTCAGTACTGCCGATGGTGTCGTAGACGACTTTGGTTCCGTCCTGCGCCAGCCATGCTTGCTCCAGGGCTCCAACGGGCGGACACCTGCCCGCCTGGCCACTTCGTCCACCAGACGGTCGGGCTCCGGGGGCAGCACCGCGTCCGCACCAATCTTGATGGCCACGGCGCCCCGAGGGCCCGGCCCGCAGGCCGCCCAGATCTCGACGCCCGGATACAGGTGATGAAGCAGGGCGATAGCGGCGAAGGCAAGCGTGCCCGACCCATAGACGAGCGCGGGCAACCCGGGATCGGGTGGCTGCAGCAAGATGGACCGCAGCGAGACGCTGGCTGGATCGGCGAGAACGGCGGCCTCGTCGGTCATGCCGGCCGGCACCACCAAGAGCTGGCCACGGTGAGCACAGAACCGCTCCGTGTGCGCACCCGGAGCGGCGGCACAGTTACCCAGGTGCAGGGCGGCCGGGAAGCGCCCCGTTGGTGAAGTTGCGGCAGGAGGGATAGCGGCCCCCGGCGCAGGCGGCACATTGAGGGTGGATGCCTCAAGGGCCACATGACAGCCACGGGTTGAGCACGACCCGCTCATCGAGTCGCCGGGTGACCGCCTCATGGCCGAGCAGGTGCGGGAGCGACAACATTGCCGGTCAGCGGATTTGTCGCGCCGTCCGTTGAGGAAGATCTGCTTGGCGTCAGAGCCGCACACGCCGCTCAGTAGCGTCTGACACGTAACCCAATCCTCATTCGGGGGGAACCGGTTCGGGGATGTCCTCGAGCCGCACCGGCGCGTAGCCGGCAACAAAGCCCCGCGGGTTGAGCTCGCCGGTGATCTTGGCCGCAGCCTCCCGAACGAGATTGTGGTGGAACACCAATGCTCTCATCCCAGCCTCCGGGTTCGGGCGCTGCCGTCCCGCGCTCTGGGTCCAAACGCTAGCCCCGGACCGCGGCAGGCGATGTCTGGGTGGGGATGGAGAAACCTTGGCAGACAACCCGCGGCCGGAACATCGGGTGCTGCTGTAGCCCGTCAGCGTAGTCAGCGCGTTGGCCACGCCATCGGCACAAAAGATGGCGCCGAGACGGATCGGTAGTCTTGGCGGCCGATGAGATATCGCCCCCTCGGTCGCACCGGACTCGTGGTCTCTGAACTTTCCTTTGGTGCGATGACCTTCGGGACATCAATGCCGCCGATCGGCAAGGTTGATGACCGCCTGGCGGACCAACTTGTCGGGCAGGCTCTGGACGCGGGAGTCAACCTTTTCGACACCGCCAACACTTACGGTATGGGTGAGTCAGAGCGATTGCTCGGTCGTGCACTCGGAAGCCACCGTGATGACGTGTTGGTGGCAACCAAGTTCGGCTTTTCCTACGGCGGCGTCAACGATGGCGGACTCACCGCCCGGCATGCCATCGCGTCCGCCGAAACCAGCTTAAAGCGGCTGAACACCGACTGGATCGATCTGCTGCAGCTGCACAAGCCGGACCCCCTGACGCCGCTCGATGAGACCCTCTCTGCTCTCGATCAGCTGGTGCGCAGGGGTCTCGTACGTCATGTCGGCTTCTGCAACTTTCCCGCCTGGCAGGCAGCGCTGGGCCTGTCCGCTCAGCGCCACGCCGGCTTGGCCGCGTTCGCCAGCGCCCAGGTGTACTGGTCGCTGGTGGGACGTGACGTTGAGGAGGAGATCGAACCCTTCTGCCGTGAGGTTGGGATTGGGCTCCTGGTGTGGAGTCCGTTAGCCGCCGGATTCTTGACCGATCGGTGGCGAGCATCGACCGGAGAGAACGACTCCCGCCGAGGCCAATGGGCCTTTCCCCCGGTGGATCCCAGCATCGGCAGTCAAGCGCTGGCCGCGGCCGGACGCGTCGCCGACGGCAGGGGCGCCACGGTGGCGCAGGTGGCGTTGGCCTGGCTCCTGGCTCGTCCGTCGGTGACGTCGGTCATCATCGGTGCGAGCACGTCGGCGCAACTCGAAGAGAACCTTGGCGCCGGAAGCCTGGACTTGACGGACGATGAGATGGCGACGCTCGACCAGGCGTCCGCAGGTCCGGATCGCTACCCACGATGGTTGGCTCGCGAGCTGCCCGATCCCGTGCGTGAATCTCTGGCGACCGATCGTCGGTCACCGCCGATGCCCAAGTTGCGATGACATCGGCTCGGCAACACCAAACCGAGCAGCAGGTCCGGACCTGAATTGATGTTGTAAATGGGCCGGGACCGCGGTTATGGCAGGCCGCTCGCGGCACTCTGTGTCGCGCTGGTAGCGGCCTGCGGGCAGAGTTCCTCGGCGTCGATGAAGCCCCCGCTTCCCCGGGCGGGCACGTCGCTGAGCACGACGACCGCGTCGGTGTCGGTTGGTTCACCATGCACGGACGCGTCAATCGTCGGAAGCTGGCCTCTCGCCCGCCGAGCGGCGCAGTTGGTCGTCATTCCTGCCCTAGACGGCCAGATCGATCCGCTGGCCAACTCCATCGCGGCCGGGGTCGGCGGCGTCATACTTATTGGCGGCGAGCCACCGGCCGATCTGGCTCGACAAATCACCGCTGCCAACCAGAAGACCTCTCCCCCACCACTGGTGATGGCCGACGAGGAGGGCGGCGGCATACAGCGACTGGCCAACCTCGTCGGATCGCTCCCGTGGCCCCGCCAGATGGCGGCCACGATGACCCCTGAAGAGGTAAGAGTGGCCGTACAGCGGGTCGCGGCCAGGATGCGAGCACTCGGCGTCACGATGGACCTAGCGCCAGTCCTCGACGTCGACGGCGGCGACGGCCCGAACAGCCACAACCCCGACGGCCAGCGCTCCCTCAGCTCAGACCCGGCTACAGCCGGGCGCTACGGGGTGGCGTTTGCGGACGGGCTACGGCAAGGCGGCGTCATCGCGGCCATCAAGCACTTTCCGGGACTCGGTGGCTCCAGCCCCAACACCGACTACGGCCCGGCCGATACGCAACCCATCTCGATTCTTCGCACCCAGGCCTTGCCCCCCTTCCAGGCCGCGATATCAGCGGGCGCTTCCGCCGTCATGGTCGCTAATGCCACCGTCCCGGGCCTCACAACTGGCCCCGCATCGCTCTCACCGGAGGCCATCGACACTCTTCTGCGTCGCCAACTCGGGTTCGCGGGACTGGTGATGACCGACAGCCTCTCGGCCGACGCCATCTCCGCGGCCGGCTTCAGCGTGCCTCAGGCCGCGGTCGCCGCCGTCAAGGCGGGGGACGACATGGTGCTGTTCGGCTCGACGCTGACTGCGGCTGAGACGGCGCTGCTCAGTCCGGCAAATGTGTCCGCGACGACGGCCGCCGTCATCACTGCCCTCGTGACCGCGGCTCGAAGCGGCGAGTTGCCGGCCAGCCGGCTCGACCGAGCCGCCCTCAATGTTCTCGCAACCAAGGGAGTCCAGCTCTGCTCGAGGTGAGTGAAACGGGCGACTACCTCACCAACGAGGCGGCCGCGTGTCCGAAGGCGATGTCGAGCGCCGCAATGGCGGCCGCAACGCCCACAACCGCGGCAGCGATCAAGAGCGCGTTGTGAATCGTCGAATCGCGGGTCGGCCAAGCCACCCTTGCCATCTCTCTCCACACCGCCCGCATGAACCCGGCTCGCTCACCAGCACCACTGTGCAGAGGCGGGGCACCGCCCCCGGACGGCTGGCCCACCCACCCGGTAGTAGGCGGCGCGGGCGGACGGGGCGGCCGCGGTGGGGTACGGGCACCCGAGGGCAGCGGTTCCACGTCGAAAGTGTGGCACCAACCCCCACCGCGCCGCGTGCAGGGCGACTTACTGGTCCCCCAGTGCCGACCGATCGACGGTGATGACGATCTTGACACCCTTGGGCGTCGAGCCGAGAAGGTCCCCGGTGTTGTAACGGCCCGGTACGCCCGGATTGCGGTGTCGAGCGGGTACGGCGCGAACGGATCCGACAGATAAGGGCCCCCGTTGAAACTGGCGGACTCGTGGCTGACCCAGAAGTCCGGCTTGCCCGCCCGAGGGCCGGTGGTGTTCGGCGCCACGTGCCCGATACCGAAGTCCTGGACGACGCATCGCCCGGAGAAGGGCTGGCGGAAGAGGGCGCTGTCGCATCGGGTCGGTCCGCTGTTGCCAACCACGAGAATGCTGGCCGCTGCGTTACTTGCCCACTCGCTTGAACGAACGCGCTGAACGGTTCTCCAGCGACTGGATCCACGGAGGGAGGACGCCGGCGTTGGCGCAGGAGCCCCCGGCGCAGGTGATCTTCACGCTCACGTTGAATGGCCGGCTCGGACGGCAGGCCCGCCCGCGGCCGACGCTGATGAAGACATCAGCGGAACGGCAACCGCCACGGCCACTGCAACCGAGGCTGATGCAACGACCGCCATACGCCTCCCGCGACCGACAATTTCCATGTCGGGTCCCCTCCCTGGCCCTCCGGCCCGAACGTGACCGGTGCGTTGTATTCGCCGGAGAGACCGCAAATGGATCACCAACTGCGGTGACGTGCTGCTAGGTCCGGCCCGTCCCCGCCAGGCCTTGCCGGCAACGTCGGGCGCCTAGGCCTGGCACCATGGTGGCGTGCCAGGGAACGGCCAGACTCCGAGCTCCAAGGGTCATTCCACGTTTCCACCGATCGCCGATTACTGCTTTTTGTCCGACTGCGAGAGCCAGGCGTTGGTCGCGCCGAGCGGCAGCGTCGAATGGCTGTGCCTTCCCCGGGTCGACTCGCCAAGCGTGTTCGGTGCATTGCTCGATCGCGACGCCGGATACTTCCGCCTCGGTCCAGCCGATCGCGCTGTTCCGGCCGCCCGGCGCTACCTGCCCGGGACCATGATCCTGGAGACGAGCTGGGGCACGCCGACCGGCTGGATCATCGTCCGAGACCTCCTCGTCATGGGACCTTGGCATCACCACGGGGGAGATAGATCACATACGCATAAGCGGGCTCCCACCGATTACGACGCCGATCACGTGTTGTTGCGAACGGTGCGGTGCGTGAACGGCGAGGTTCAAGTCGTGCTGGACTGCGAGCCTCGCTTCGACTACGGCCTGGTGCCGGCTCAGTGGTCCTACTCCGATCGCGGCTACCACAAGGGCATCGCTCACGGCGAAGGCATCGCGTTCGACTTGACGCTGACCACCGACCTGCGGATCGGGTTCGAGGGAGGTCGGGCCATCGCCCGAACGCTCATGAAGACGGGCGATACTCGCTACTGCGCGCTGTCCTGGACCGAGCACGAGCCGCCGTCCTCCTACGAGGAAGCGTACGGCCGGCTCGTCTGGACGGCCCACCACTGGCAGCACTGGTTGGCACGAGGCAACTTTCCCGACCACCCGTGGCGCCACTACCTCGAGCGCAGCGCACTCACGCTGAAGGGGCTCACGTTCGCGCCGACCGGCGCGTTGGTCGCGGCCGCGACGACGTCTCTACCGGAAACTGCGGGTGGGGAGCGCAACTGGGACTACCGCTACAGCTGGATACGCGACTCGACATTCGCGCTCTGGGGCCTGTACACACTCGGCTTCGACTGGGAAGCGGACGACTTCTTCTGGTTCATCGCGGATATGGCCGAGCGCGATGTCGAGCTGCAGATCATGTACGGCGTCGGTGGCGAGCGAGATCTGGAAGAACGCACGCTCGACCACTTGAGCGGCTACCGCGGCGCACGGCCGGTTCGAGTCGGCAACGCCGCCTACAAGCAGCAGCAACACGACGTCTGGGGCGCCGTTCTGTCCGCCGTGTACATCCACACCCGGAACCGGGACCACCTCGATGACCGCCTGTGGCCCATTCTCAAACACCAGGTGGAGTCGGCCCTCGCCCACTGGCGTGAGCCGGACCAGGGGATATGGGAGGTGCGAGGCGAACCGAAGCACTTCACGTCGTCCAAGATGATGTGCTGGGTCGCAGCCGACCGAGGCGCCCAACTGGCGCGAATGCGCGACGAGGACGCGCTCGCCACTCGTTGGCAGAGCGCGGCAGACGAGATGCACGCCGATATCTGCGCCAACGCTGTCGACGAGCGGGGTGTCTTCGTGCAGCACTACGACACCGAGGCCCTCGATGCATCAGTGCTGCTCATGCCGTTGTTCGGTTTTCTCCCGCCCGATGATCTTCGGGTGAGAGCAACCGTCCTCGCCGTCGCGGACGAGCTCACCGATGATGACCTCGTGCTGCGCACCGCGTCAAGGAGGTCGACGACGGACTGACCGGTGAGGAGGCCACATTTACCATCTGCTCCTTCTGGTTGGTCTCGGCCCTGGCCATGATCGGCGAGCAGACGCGGGCGCGAACCCTCTGCGAAAAATTACTTTCGTTGTCCAGTCCGCTCGATCTCTACGCCGAAGAACTCGACCCACGCAGCGGTCGGCACATGGGCAACTTTCCCCAAGCGTTCACCCACCTTGCTCTCATCAATGCGGTCATCCATGTTCTCACGGCAGAGGAACAAGAAGCCGACAGACTGTCCCCCGCGTAACGAGAGGGTCAGCTCAGCAATGCGTGGCTGAAATCGGCGAGAAGGTCGTCGGTGTCTTCGAGGCCGACGCTGAGTCGTATGAGCCCGTCCGCAATTCCCTGGGCTCGGCGAGCGTCAGCGTCGATCTGGCGGTGCGTCGTGGATGCCGGATGCGCGACGAGCGTGAGGGTCGCACCGAGGCTGGCGGCAATCCACGCCACCCGGAGGGACTCGCAGAGCCGCCGGGCGGCAGCGAGGCCTCCGGCCATCTCGAACGCGATCATTCCGCCGAATCCCCGGAGCTGCGTGAGAGCCACAGAATGGAACGGGTCGCTGGGCAGACCCGGGTAGTGGGTAACCGCCACCGCATCGGAGCCGGCCAGCAACTCAGCCAGGCGAAGGGCACTCCCGCAGTGACGGTCCATGCGCAGCGCCAGCGTGGCCAGGCCGCGCAAGCAGAGCCAGGCCTCGAATGGCTGCATGGCCCCGCCCACTTCGAGGGATGTGGCCCGCAGCGCGATGCGCCCCGCATCCGAGCAGCACACGACGCCGCCCAGGAGGTCGGCGTGGCCGCCGATGTACTTGGTGGCGGAGTGGACGATGTAGTCGAACCCGAAGGCAGCCGGCGTACACAGGTACGGCGACGCAAACGTGTTGTCGACGACCGCAGGTATGCCCGCCTCGGCGCAGAGCCGGCCCAGGCCGCGGAGATCTGCCACCGAAAGTAACGGATTGTCGATGGTTTCGACGTAAAAGAGCCGGGCCCCGCCCAGCGCGCTCTCGACCGAGGCCAGATTGTGCGGGTCGACAAAGGAGACGTCTATCCCATACCGGGGCAGCACTTCGTGGAACAGCGAGTAGGTGCCTCCGTACAGGCGCGAGCTGGCGACGATGCGCTGGCCGGACCGGGCCAGGGTGGTGACGACGGCATGTATGGCGGCCATGCCCGAGTCGAAGGCGATGGCGGCCTCGGTGCCTTCGAGGTCCGCGAGAACGGCCTCAAACGCTTCCACCGTGGGATTGCCGTAGCCACGGCCGTACACGTGCCCCGGCTGACGCGCCGAGATCACCTCGGCGAAATCATCGAGCGTGTCGAACCGCCAGGTCGAGGTCTGATACAGGGGGACACTCGACGGTGACTGCCGAACGGGCGGGGCAACGGCCCCGTGGATGGCCCTCGTCGAGAACCCTCGGCCGGCGGGACCTTTTTCGGAAGCGCGCATCGCGCCATCCTCACACGAGACAACCACGTCGTTTGCCGAGGAAGGGGGGAAGACACAGGAACAAGCATCCGAGTTGGCGGAAGCGCTATAGAAGGACCTCAGTCCTTGTCTTCGCGACGGTCTCGCCGCCTTCTGCGGCTGCACCACCAGCAAGAAGGTATCAAAGACGTGTCGATTGCGGCCTGCACCGGCGGCCTGACCACCGCCCGACCGATGTCAAAGGGTTCGTACCCGGCAAGGTGGCCGGGGTGACCCGTATCCAGGCTCCGTCGTCCTGAGCCCGTCTCTAGGGGCATCTTTCGGGCACCGATTGGGCAGGAATTGTCCATGGCTGAGCCCCGCCACGCAGCAAAGCGTTTTCCCTGTGACGACACGGCACCAGCTCTGGCCCGACGATGGGCGGCCTGGGTCCTTGATTCGTGGCGCATCTCTAACCGGCGAGAGGACACACTCCTCTTGCTTTCGGAATTGGTGACCAACGCGGTTGAACGATGTCGAGTCGGCGTGGACGTAGTCATGCGACCTGATGACGCGCTCCGCGTCGAAGTGTTCGATGACGATGCCGGCCAGTCTCCCCAACTACGGGACGGAGAACCTCTCGACGAACATGGGCGCGGACTTCAGCTGGTCGACGCTATTGCCGACCGGTGGGGATACCGCGTCGTTCCGCCCCGCAAGGCCGTCTGGTTTACGATCTGACGCATCGGGAAGAAGAACGCTCACCTCGCTCACCTAACGCAATGGAGGTCGTCATGCCCGATGCCATCAACCTACTCGAGACCGATCATCGCGAGGTCGAAGATCTCTTCGCCAAGGCGGAAGCCAACACTGGTGCAGCCAAGAGCCAGGTGGTCAACAAGATCTGTCAGGAGTTGACCATTCATACTCAGATCGAGGAGCAGATCATCTACCCCGCGATGCGCGAAGCGGGGCTCGACGATCTCATCGACGAAGCCGAACAGGAACACCAGAAGGTCAAGGACCTCGTCGCCAGCCTGCAGGGCATGGACTCCGCCACGGCTGAAGCCGATGCGACTCTGGCCGAGATCAAGGCCGGCGTGACCCATCACGTGGAAGAGGAAGAGAGCACGGCCTTTCCCCGTTTTCGCCAAGCGGTCGACCAGAGCAGGCTCGATGACCTCGGCAAGGAGCTTCGGCAAGCCAAGCAGGAAGCCATCTCGAGTTCGTAGTGTCGGCCTGGTCCGAATTGCTCGGCATGACCGGTCACGGCCAAAGATCGGTCTCGACGCGCGGGCGCTGTCCCCGATACCGTCTGGACCACGAGCGAGCCTGAGTCCTCAGGCTCCGGGGGCGAGAGGAACCAGCCGAATGCGAAAGATCGGTGTCGGAGCACTGTTCATCACCAGCAGCCTCCTTGGGCTTGGCTCAAGCGCGGCCGCGGTGACGGCACCGCTCGAATCTCACCGACCGGCCATCCTGGCCAGCCGGGTCGCCGCCGGATGGACCTCGACCAACTGGTCCGGTTACGCCGTCTCGGTGGCGTCGCCGGCACGGTCCGCAGTCGGCCATTGGGTGGTTCCGACCGTGTCGAAAACCAGAGGCAATTCGTATTCCTCGAGTTGGGTCGGCGTTGACGGTTTCACGAACTCCAACCTCATCCAAACCGGTACCGAGCAGGATTGGCTCAACGGAAAGCCCTTCTACGCCGCATGGTGGGAGATCCTTCCAGCCGCGGAAACGATCATCCCGTCCCTGACCATTCATCCCGGCGATGCGATGTCCGCGAACATCGGCCAAAGGGCCACGTCCAGGACGTGGGACATCACCATTACCGACGTGACCACCGGTTCGTCGTTCCACACGACGCAGAGCTACGGCGGTTCGGGGGCGTCCGTGGAGTGGATCCAGGAGGCACCGAGTGTCAACGGACGGACCGCCAAGCTCGCTAAATACGGGCAGACCACGTTTGACATGTCCGGATTCAACGGAGCTTCGGCCGTCCTGTCTGCTTCCAATGCCGGAACCATGACCCAGGGTGGGAAGAAGGTCTCCTCGCCCTCTTTGCCCGACAGCGACAAGGAAGGCTTCTCCGTGAAGTACGGCGCCACCGCACCTTCGCCGCCGCCGAGCTAACCATGGGCGGCCCTCCGCCGCGCACATCCACCGAGTCAGACTGCGAAATCAGTACCCTGACGCGGGCCGAAGTGGGACGGCTGGAGGGAGGCATCAGATGGAGTCAGCGTCGGGGTCAACAGGCCGGGCGTTTCGTCGGCGGATGTTTGGATACGAGCGGGCCGAAGTTGAGTCCTATGTAGCGCGCGCCGCCGAAGCACACACCGCGGTGTTAGTCGAAGTAGAGCGACTGAAAGCGGCCGAGCCGTTGACGCGAGTAAGCGGCGACGTCGCCGCCCTCCTCACTACCTTCGCCGATACCGTCGCGGCGCGGCGTGAGGAAGCGATCGCGGAGCTCGACCGGACCCGGGCGGAAGCTGAGGCCTACGCCGAGGAGAAGCGGTCGGAGGCAGACCGCCTGCTCGGCGAAGCCCGCGAGCAGGCGGAGTCCGTCGCCGACGAGTTGATGAGCAAGGCCCGCCAAGCCGTGGCCGTGACCGCCGAGCAGTGGGTGACCGTTTCCCGATCGCTCGAGACCGCAGCTGGGGGCATCCAGATTGCGGTCGAAGCGCTGCGCGAGTTGGCCGACCTACCCGCCTCGCATGAGGTCGACCTCAGGGAGTCCAGCGGCCTGATGACGAACCACTACACCGAGTCCTCAGCAATCTACGAGGACTCGGCTCGCATCGAAGTTCCCCCCGGCTGGGTCTAGGCGCGTCCACCCGTTATAGGGTGACGGTTTGCCAACCTTCACGGGGGGACATATGAGACGGCTGTTCCTACTTGCCTTGGCCATCGCTCTTCCGGGTGGGGGTGTGGCCGGGTTCGACCTGGCCGCGGCGGCGTCGGCGCATGCGGCCGGCACGACCCCTACGACCACCAACCTGACGTCGAGTCCCAATCCGTCGATCTACGGCCAGTCTTTTACGGTGACGGCCACGATCAGCCCGACACCCACCGACGGCGGCACGGTGACCTTCAGTCAGGACGGCACCACCCTCTTCGGCTGCACCCAGCCCGTCACGACCGGACAGGCCGGCTGCGTCATCAATATGGCCGGCGCCGGCGCGCACACGATTGTCGCTGCCTACCAAGGTGATGCCATGTTTGCGCCGTCGACGGCCTCTATCGCCCAGACCGTCACCCAAACCGCGAGCGGCATCGCGCTCACCTCGTCCGCCGACCCTTCCGTGGTGGGCCAGTCGGTGACCTTCGAGGCGATCAGCCCGCCGGGGTCCGGGCCGTGCTGTCCCACCGGGACCGTCGATTTCACCGACAACGGTTCCCCTCTGCCAGGGTGTACTGCGCTCCCACTCTCGAACGGTGTTGCTACCTGCGCGGTTACCTACGGCGCGTTGGGCAACCATTCGGTCGTTGTCAGCTATCCCGGCGACCCCAACTTCACGGCTACCTCGGTGACTCTCGGACAAACCGTGGCCGGTTGCGACAAATCTCTCGTCAACTGTGACCTCGCCGGCGCCAACCTCGCGGCCGCCAACCTGGCGAGGGCCAATCTCTCTCGGGCCAACCTGAGGAGCGCCAATCTGTCCGGCACCAACCTCTCCGGGTCCATTCTCAAGAACGCCACGCTCAACCGCGCTGACCTCTCGAATGCGAACCTGGCAGGTGCCAACGTCAAAGGTGCCAGCTTCTACCTTGCCGTCTGGTCCAACACCCTCTGCCCGGACGGAACCAACAGCGACACCGACGGCGGCACGTGTGTGAAACACCTCGCCTGAGACAACGACTACGGCAGATCGGATCGGTCCGAGGCGGGCACGCGCCACAGGTAGACATCGGAGAGTTCCGGAGCAGTGCCAAACGCGACCAGCGTGGTCCCGTCGGTGGCGGTGCGGTTGAGCGTGCCCCCGGGATGGGCGCCAAGACCGGGTCGAGACACGAACGTCGACCCGTAGGCGGACACCCACGCGCCGGGCACCCCGGTGGCGTCGGCACCGGTCGCCACGACGTACGGGCCGATCGTCGTCAGGGCGTCGACGATGCCCGACCCGATCTCTGGCCCCAACCCGGTGGGTCCGCGCCAGGTGACGCCGTCGCTTGATCGCCACACCGCGCCCGCTCCGGCGTTCCCGGTCGGGTAGGTCAACGCCACGGCCTGCCCCTGCCACAGACTCAAGGTCTCGCTGCCTGGATCACGGCTGGCTCCGAGATCGGAGCCAGCCGTCCAGGAGCGGCCATCTGGAGAGGTGAACGTGACGTCCTCGCGTCCATGGGCGGAGGGCACTTCGACGAGCGCAGCCAGTCGGGTGCCGACGGCGACCATCCCGGCCACGACGCCGGGGACGGGCGTCTCGTCCCACCGCAACCCGTCCGGTGACGTCCAGATGGCCCCGGCCGGCGGCGAGCCGCTGGCCACCGGCGCCCCGTACG
>CAXMLU010000122.1:0-2856 GCA_964194255.1 uncultured bacterium | reverse complement strand
GGCATGACCGAGTTTTCGGCACCCACACGATCTCGGTGATGGCTGGACCGTGGATCGCATCCGCGAGTATCTGGGCGAGCAGGATGTACTGCTCATCGATCCCGCAGAGTTCCGGGTCGTAATACACACGGAGCCCGGCGACCCTCTGCTGCAAGCTACGACCATCCTCGAACGCGCTAATGCGTTGCGGTCGACGACGCCACCCACTGGTAGACGAGCCACACCACTCGATCCTCGCTGCACCCGGCCCGCCCGCACGAATCAGCTGGTCAACGAGCCGAACCGAGTTTTCGGCACCTACACCCGACGTGAAGGTTTCAGCCGGTGACGGTTTGCGATCCGCCGGCTGCTTTGGCTTGGTACATGGCGGCGTCGGCACGAGCGGTTATCTCATCGATCTCCTCCGGATGGCCGCCGGCCAGTCCGACGCTCACGGTGACAGCTAAGCCGGTGTTGGCGTGGTGCCAGGGCACAGCCTTCACGGCGGCCACGATGTCGTCGGCTCGGCGGGCGGCTACGAGCAGATCGGTGTCGGCCAGCACCAGCGCGAACTCGTCGCCGCCGAGGCGCACGGCGAGATCTGTGGTCCGGATGTTGGCGGTGAGGATGGCAGCCAAGCCGATGAGTGTGTCGTCGCCTGCGCTGTGGCCGTAGCGGTCGTTGATCTGTTTGAGGCCGTCGACGTCGACCAGAAGGATGGCTAGTTGCTGGCCGCCACACTGCCGAACGGCGGTCAGATAGCGGTGTAGGCCGCGTCGGTTGGCCAACCCGGTCAGGTCGTCGAGGTGGGCGTAGCGGCTGAGCCGGTCGTTCTCGGCGCGGAGCCGTTCGCCTTGGAGCAGCGACTCCATGGCCGCCAGGGTCGACAGCCGGCTCCCCCACCGGAGCTCGATTTGGCGCTGAGCGCAGCGCAGACCTGCCGATCGGCCGTCGCCGGCCGCGGCCTCCAGTTCGGCGGCTACTCGCAGCGCCAGGTCATATTCGGTGGGACCCACGCCCGGATCGATGCTCTCGATGGCCTGCTCCGCAGCTTCAGCCCTTGTCTCGGGTAGGCCCGGGCTGAGCGCGATGGCCAGATGGAGATATCCGGCCGAGGCCTGCGCCCCGGGGAGCTCCTCGATCAGCAGAGCTCGCGCCTCCTCGGCGATATCGGCGCCGCCGACGGCCGCCAAGAGCAGGTCATGAACGAGCATCTCGCGGCGCCAGCTGGGCGGCATCGAGACGATCTTTTTGGCTGCGGCGGAGACGGCGGCGCCGGTCCGGCAGTGCTCGGCGACCCCCTCGGCGTCACCGATTTCTCGCAAGGCGCAGGCCCAGTCCAGCTGGAGTTCGGCCCGGTTGAAGAGCACGGTCGAGGGCAGAGGGGAACCCACGCATGCGGCGAGGAGTGCCTCGGCAGCCGCGTATTGGTAGTCCTCCAGTTCCCACAGGCGCCGCTGCCCGTAGACGATGGCACAGCTGTTATGCGCACAGGCCCTCTGCAAGGCGCCGCTGTCAGCGGACTCGAGCATGACGGTCGCTCGGGCCAGATCGGCGTCGGCCGTCACCGACTGGGCCGAACCCCGGCTTTGGGCCGCCTCCCTCGCCCGCAGGGCTAGGGCCAGGGCCACCATGGCCGGATCGTTTTCGGCCTCGGCCCGCAGCCACAGCCGCTCGATCGACTCAGGCAGGCAGTCGTCACCGCTCTCTCTGGCCACAACGCAGGCGGCGTACAACCCGCCCAGGACCACGTCCGGCCACCCTTGACGCTCGGCATCGTCGATCAACCGATCGACGGCCGCTGACAAATCGCCGGCGCCCCCCTGGACGTCCCGCACCAACCAGAACGCCCGCGCCAGCGCCTGGCGCTTCGTATCAGCGCCGGCCGCAGGCAGCAAGGCGGCCACCGCAGTACGATCCGCAGGCCGATTGATGCCAAGGTCCTGGCAAAGCGCGGCTGTTTCCACGCCCGTCTATCGTCAGTTAGGCAGCCCGCGTTGAGCAACATCTGACTGACCGGGAGGCACCTGTCGCCTTCGTTCCGGCGAGCGCGCGACTTCGACCGTGAGTGTCCCCTCGAGTGGTGGAATATTGAGGGCCGGGCCCGGCACTGGTGACCCACGCGAGTCCTTGGAGGGGCTCCACGGCGATCTGAGAGGACGGCTTTTGAGGGTCCACCTGTTAGGGGGGCCATCGCGTGACCTTCGACGTGATCCGTCCAAGGCTCACAAAGGAGCTCTCAACGACGGCCCTCGACCAGTCTGTCCTGTCCGAGATGCTCGACGCGCTGCGTTCGGGAGGGATCTCGATTCATGCGCCAGGCGATGCAGCTGGTGCTCCAGACGTTGATCGACTTGGAGTCGCGGAAAAGTCTTCGGCCGGCTGCTGGTCGCCGGCTCGTGCCTCCGAGGGAGGCTGGCCATTCAGCTCGAGGTCGTCGACGGTCAGAAGGGCATGAAACAACTGTCCCAGCAGGCCCGTCAGGTCCCGGCTGTGGATGGCGTACTCGAGCGCCGACCACGTAGCCGGCGCGGGTCGACGCGAACACGGGTCCGGCCTGAGCCATCGAACCATCTCCCGCCACCACGGTCCGAGGGCGGTGATGGTGCCTATCAGGTCGAGCGTCGTCCAGTCAGAAGAATCAAACTGACACTCGGCGCATTGCTCGTGTCTCACCACACCGCAGGCTACCCACGGGGTGGGGGCGCGGAGGCTACAAGGCACCGACGATCGGCTTGTTGAGTTTGATCGCACCCGTCGATCCGTAGAAGACGGCATCGCCGAACGAGAACACCCCGCCGTCAGCGGCGATCAACCAGTAGCCATTGCCGCTCGGAGTGAGCTTCATACCGACGATCGGCTTGTTGAGTTTGATGG
>CAXMLU010000121.1:0-12433 GCA_964194255.1 uncultured bacterium | reverse complement strand
GAGCCACTCGGTGCGGCGGGTGAGCTCGTCGGGAATGTCGGCGCGGGCGACCCGGCGTACGGTGACACGGACGGGTTGGCTGAGCGGTACCTGGCGGGCGAGCTTCGCGAACGTCGGGTAGGGGTCGAGCCCGGCGTGGTTGATGACGACCAGATCGGCGTCGGGTAAGGCGTCGAGGAGCACGCTGACACCGCCCGGGCGTGGCGGCAGGAGGTGGCGGAGCCCGGCGAGGCGTGCGGCACGGGGCGGGTCCCGGTCGGCGAGCTTGGCGAGGTAGCTGGTGAGTAGGTCGGGGCGGAACAGGCGGCCCTCCGGGAAGATGACGGCGACGCTGCGTTCCGGGAGCTGCGCGCCGACGGTGGCGACGAGCCGTCGGGCGTCGGGGCTGTTGTCGCGCGGGATGAAGACCGATCCGGCTCGCTGGTAGAGCAGGTCGAAGCCGGGATCGGCGAGGAGCTCGGCCATGATCACCCCGCGGGTGTGGTATCCGGCGCGGAGGTAGAGCAACGCCGGGAGGGAGGCATCGAGCAGGCTGACGTGTCTGCATACCACCACGGCGGGTCCGGGTTCGAGCGCGGCGGTGATGAAGGGGTCGGTGTGGAGACGTACGCCGAGGAGCTGCTCGGCGCGTCGCGCCAGTAGGCCGATCGACCAGGCTTGCAGCTGCTGGTGTCGACGCTGTGAGGCGGGGCCCTGCAGGCGCGTCCCGAACCCGGCGGCGATCCAAAGAGGCCCGGCGGCGAGAATCTCGACGCTGTCGTTGAGCAGGTACTGGCAGACGAACGCGTAAACACGGAGCGTCGGGAGCCGCCAGCGCAACCTGATCAGGTCCCACATGACCGCGCCTGTTAACAGCAGCGGGGAGAAGAGCAGGGCGGCGACCGTGGCGCCGAGCATCGCCGGGATCGTCACTCGGCGGCGTTTCCAGCGCGCCGCGAACGATTCGACGCCGTTCACGGTCGCATCGGGCAGCTGCGGGTTACCGCCGTCCCGTCCTCGGGTGCGCCGTGAGCAGGCTGCATCGATCCTCCTCGATAACTCGACGGTCACTTCACGCCGCACACTCGGCGGCCTGTCGCGCCAGGGAAGACGCTGACCCGCACCCTGGTCTGGATCAGCGGGCGGGGAAAGGGTATCAACTGTCCGAATTGCCGTCGGGTCCGGGGTTTCGCGGACACCGAGGTCCTCATTGATGCGAGCCGAACGACAAATACCGACGAGGCATCCCGTGCGCCACCGACCCTCTGGGAGCGTTTGCTAGCCAACACGATAGGCACTTCGCAATCGCCCGACGAGGGGCGTTGTTTAACGCGGGTGCGTACCGAGGTCGGCGTGCTCTCGAAGCCATTGCATGGCGGCCACGCCGGAGTTGAGGATCGAGATATGCCCATCGTCTGGGCGCAGCCAGAGGTCCGCCGAAGGGCAGTGGCGCGCCAGCCAGTCGCTGTGCGAACTGGGCACGACGCGATCCTCACAACCGTGCACGAACAGGACCGGCACGCCCACGTCCGCGGGGCCAAACCCCCACGGCGTGACATAGGCCAGGTCGTCATCCACCATCCCGCCTATGCCCCCTGCGATCGCCTGTGCGACGACCGTGCCAATCCAGGACCACGCACCGGAGAGGGTGGCGTGATCTGCCGGGGTGAACAGTTCCGGGTCGAACTCGCTGGACGCCAGGTAGTCCTCCAACGCGGCGCGTCCCCCATCCGCGGCGCGCAGTTCGGCCTCACCGGCCGCCGCCATGCCGGCGTACCAGTCCAGCCCTTCGGCGTGGAACGGGGCTAGTCCGGACACGCAGACCGCGCCGAGGACGCGTCCACGAAGTAGGGCGGCGCAGGCCAGGGCGTGCGGAGCTCCACCGGAGTGCCCCATCACCGCGAACCTTTCGATGCCAAGCGCGTCGGCGATGCTCAAGACGTCAGCGGCCGCTGATGCCACGTCCCGGCCAGGGTGAGGAGTGGATCCGCCGTATCCGGGCCGGTCGTGTGACAGCCACCGCATGCCGAGCTGGGCTGCGGTCGGGAGTAGGGGCTCCGGAGGCGCACCGGTGTTCGGCGTGCCGTGATGCCAAAAGACAGGGAGGCCGGCGTCTGAATCGTCCGTGCCGGCGTCGTAGACATGGAGCACGCGCCCGTCGCCGAGCTTGAGATCAGTCTCCGTCGCCATGCCTTCCCTCCAGCGAGAACGATGTGACTACCTCACCACAGACTCCGGGCACCTGGAAGACTCATCGGTGCGGCGGTTGCACCACCTTCGCTTGCTCATGGGCCGGATCTTGGCTATATGGTACAAGTACAAGACAAGTGAGGGTGATGACGTGAGGGTCTCGATACTTGACGACTATCTGGACACGCTCCGCACATTGGACTGCTTTTCGCTTCTGGCGGATCACGACGTGACCGTATGGAACGACCATGTCCAGGACCCGGATCAGCTCGCCGAGCGCCTGTCGGGGTGCGAGGCGTTGGTGCTGATACGAGAACGCACCCAGATCCGGGCGCAGCTCCTGGACCGGCTGCCCGATCTGAGGTTGATCAGTCAGCGGAGCGCCTATCCCCACATCGACGTGGATGCGTGTACTCGGCTCGGGATCATCGTTTCATCGGACCTTCACCAGGGTTCGCCGTCCTATGCCACAGCGGAGTTGACCTGGTTTCTCGTACTGGCCGGGATGCGGCAGATCCCCCAACAGGTCGCCTCGATGAAGGCTGGTCACTGGCAGATGGGGGTGGGGCGATCCCTGTTGGCGAAGACGCTGGGCGTCTACGGATACGGGCGGATCGGGAAGGTGGTCGCCGGTTACGGCAAGGCGTTCGGAATGAACGTGGTCATCTGGGCGAGCGAGGCGTCACGGGCACGAGCGGAGGCCGACGGCCTCGTGGTCGCGGCGAGTAGGGATGCCTTCTTCGAGCAGTGCGATGTCATCTCTCTGCATATGCGCCTCGTCGATGCCACACGCGACATCGTCACGTCGGCGGACCTGGGTCGCATGAAGACCACGGCGTTGCTCGTCAACACCAGCAGAGCAGGCCTGGTCGAACCCGGCGCTCTGGTCGAGGCGCTCCAGTCCGGCAGGCCGGGCATGGCCGCCGTCGATGTCTACGAGACGGAGCCCCTGGTCGACACCCAACATGCTCTCCTCCAGATGGACAACGTGATCTGCACGCCGCACATTGGCTATGTCTCCCGCGACGAGTGGGAGATCCAGTTCTCGGACAACTTCAGCCAGGTCAATGCGTACGCAGCTGGCGCCCCCACGAACGTCGTCAATCCGGAGGTTCTTGAACGCCGCCGTTCGAGCTGAAGGCGATTCAAAACCGCGATCCCAGACGTCGCTTGGGTCGTACACCGATTCGGCATCGGCGGCCGCTTCGAGTCGGCCGTAGCGCTCGTCGCCGATGAGGGGGCGGAAGAGGTCAGGGCGAGCGCATGCACCTCGACGTCACGAAGTTGGACCACCGACTGGATCATCCCTCCGGCCGGCAGATCATCACCGGCCCAATGGCTCGGAGCATACGGGACCTACCCCCGCCCTGGTCAGACGGTACGACCTCGCGCGCCCGCATCCCTATTGCGGGCGACCCGGAGTCGGCGAACGTCCATCGGCTCACCGGTTTGCTCGTCCACGACCGCGGGGCGCACCACCTGTCGGGTGTCGCTGTCCACCAAAAACCACAGGTGGTGGGGCATCGTCCCACAGCCAATCGGAGCCCCATCGCCACATGGCGGCCAGGATGTCCCAGAACGCCCGGCCCTTGTCCGTCAACCGGTAGTCGTACCTGGGGGGGTGCTCCTCGTAGGGCACCTTCGCCAGTAGGCCCTCATCGACCAGCCGGTTGAGCCGCTGGGCGAGGACGGCCCGGCTGCAGCCCAGCGCCTGCTGGAAGTCGTCGAAGCGAGTGCGGCCGTAGAAGGCCTCCCGCATCACCAAGGGAGTCCACCAATCGCCCACGAGGTCTGTGACACGGGCAATAGGGCAGGGCCAGTCGTCGAATCGGGTGCGCCGCACTCGGCTAGTTCACCGCCACCGCTACCGCTTCGAGGCGCGCCGGCACGTGCTTGTGCCATGGCGTCCCCGCGTAAGGGTCGCGATCCTCGCTGGCGGTGAGCTCGTTGGGTGCCGCGCCGGTCACGCCGTCGCCGGGGTAGTCGACACCGAGGCCATTGGGGAGTGAGACGTGCCCTCGTTGCATAATGTCCGTGACCTCGACGGCGGCTTCGACGCTGCCTCGTTTCGTGGTGACCCGTATGCGTTCACCCGGCCCGATGCCGAGCGCGGCTGCGTCGGCCGGGTTGATCCGAAGCGATCCGCTCGGGTCCCGCTTGCGCCACCTGAGTGCGTCTTGGCGGCGGTCGCCTTCCCACCTTTGCGGCCCGCCTCCCGCTTCTGGGCGGTCGTGCCGCCCTGGGGCGAATCGGAACGGCTGGTTCCCGACCCGGAGGCATGACCGCCTCGCTTCGACGCGCCCGGCGAGTTGGCGATCTTGGCGGCGCGTTCTTTGGATATACCCTTTTCCCTTAAGGGCTTCGTACTGCTTCTCGGTCGCCTCCCCTTCGGTGGACGACCTGCCCTTGGTTTCTCAGGGTGCGTTCAGGATCGTGTGGTTGGCTATCGCCATGATCGTGGCCGAGGCTGTGACAAAACGCTATGGATCGACGGTTGCTGTCGACGATCTGACGTTCACGGTCGAGTCGGGCCACGTGACCGGGTTCCTCGGACCGAACGGGGCCGGCAAATCGACCACGATGCGGATGATCATCGGACTGGATGCGCCGAGCGCCGGCCGGGTCACGGTCAACGGGCGGTCCTACGGGCACATGCGGTTCCCGCTGCGGGAGATCGGGGCCCTCCTCGAGGCGAAGGCCATCCACCCCGGCCGCAGCGCCCGCAACCATCTGCGGTGGCTGGCGGCGTCGAACCGCATCGACCAACGCCGCGTCGACGAAGTGCTCGAGATGGTGGGACTGGCCAGCGTGGCCCGCAAGCGCTCGGGCGGGTTCTCGATGGGGATGGGCCAACGGCTCGGCATCGCGGCGGCCCTACTCGGCGACCCGGAGGTCCTGATTCTCGACGAGCCGGTCAACGGGCTCGATCCCGAGGGGATCCTGTGGGTTCGCAACCTGTTGCGCTCGTTGGCGGCCGAGGGGCGCACGGTGTTCGTCTCCAGCCACCTCATGAGCGAGATGGCCCTGACCGCCGACCGGCTCATCGTCATCGGCCGGGGCCGTCTGCTGGCCGACTCGAGCGTCAGCGAGGTGATCGCGGCCAGCTCAGCCAACCACGTCCGGGTGGTCTCGCCCCAGGCCGACGCGTTGCGCCGTCTGATCGAGGAGGCGGGCGGCTCGGTGAGCGCCGACGGCACCGACGTACTTACCGTCACCGGGCTGGAGTGCCGCAATGTCGGAGTCTTGGCCGCCCAAGGCGGGCTAACCCTCTATGAACTGTCTCCCCAGGACGCCTCGCTCGAGGAGGCGTTCATGGAGATGACCCGCGACAGCGCAGACTTCCACGCCGCCGAAACGAGCCAGCCATGACAACGCTCACCGAAGCCGGGCCCGTGGCCGGAGGCGGGAATTTGCCGTCGCCCAGCCCGGTGCAGATCTTCTCGGTCACGCTCCGCTCCGAGTGGATCAAGCTGCGCTCGGTGCGATCCACGGTGTGGTCGCTGCTGGTCACGGTGATCATCACCGTCGGTCTCGGCGCATTGTTCTGCGCGGCCCGGGTGGCCCGAGCCGATCACCTGGACCCTGGAGACATACTCAACTTTGACGCAACCAGCTTCAGCCTCAATGGATTGTTCCTGGCCCAGCTGGCGATCGGCGTCCTGGGCGTCCTCGTCATCACCTCCGAATACGCCACCGGGCAGATCCGCGCCACCTTCGGCGCCACCCCGCAGCGGCGCCTTGTGCTCGCCGCCAAGGTGCTCGTGTTCATGGCGGTCGTGTTCGTGGTCGGCCTCGTCGCTTGCTTCACCGCGTTCTTCATCGGGCAGGGGATCCTGAGCCAAAAATTCCACCAGGCCTCGATCGGCGATCCGGGGGTGGTGCGGGCGGTCGTCGGCGGAGCGGTCTACCTGGCCGTGCTCGGGGCACTCGGCGTCGGGTTGGGCACCATCTTGCGTCGGACGGCGGGCGCCATTGCGACCCTCGTGGCGCTGTTGCTAATCTTGCCGATCCTGGTCAACTTCCTGCCTTCCCCCTGGAACAGCGACATCTCCAAGTACCTGCCCATGCAAGCCGGGAGTGCCATCTTCCGAGCCCACCCGCCGACCAGCGGCGACCTCTCTCTGTGGGCCGGGTTCGCGGTGTTCTGCGCCTACGCCGCCGCCTCACTGACCATCGGAGCCATCCTGCTGGCCCGACGCGACGCCTGACGAACCCACTTCGGAATCGTGACGCCGGAGGTATTCATCAGGCGGGGTTGTCCCAGAAGAGGGCGACCGCTATCCCGTCAGGATCCTTGAAGTTGAGGATCTCTCCCGGCGGGACCGCAATGGGCCCGCTGTGATCGACACCGTGGGCGTCGAGATGGCGCGCCCACTGCCGCATCTCGTCCTGGGAACCGACGGCGAATGCGAAATGGTCGAGGCCGGTCACGGTCGGATCGAATCGCGGTGCCCGACTGCCCCCGTGTTCGGTCAGCGCCACCGAAGACGCTCCCCCCGAAAAGCGGAAGACAGCCGCCTTGCGGGTCGGGGAGTCCTCCCGGAACTGCTCAACCATGCCGAGCACCCCGGCGTACCAGGCCGCGCTCTTCTCCAGATCGGACACGGTAAGAGCGACATGGTGCAGTCCGGCAAGGGGCTCCATATCATGATCCTCGCAGATTCACCTCTCTCGAACCGCACAACGGAGTGACCACAATGCTCTTGGACGGCTTCAACCACGTCGCCATCCTCACCAACGACACCGACCGGTTCGTGGCGTTCTACCGCGAGGTATTCGACGCCGAAGTGACCGGCTCCACGGACATGGACGGGCACGGTCAGCTCACCTTCGTCCAAATCGGCGGCCAGGCGGAGATCAACTTGTTTCAGGTGCAAGGCAACGTCGAGGCGCAGCGCCAAACGCCCATGTTCGGGCGGGGACGGATCGACCACCTTGCCCTTCAAGCGGCCTCCCTGAGGCCTTCGAGGACATACGCCTCCGGCTCATCGAACGAGGCGCGGCCGACGAGTTCGTCACCGACTTCGGCCCGATACTCTCCGTCTTCTTTCGGGACCCGGACGGCCTCGAGGGTGAGGTCTGCGTCGCCAATCCCGATGCGCGGCCCGGCACCATGAATCCGCCGGGCACACCGGCGGCCCGCTACGTCACCGGCTGACACCTCTGGACATTGACGCCGTTGCGTCAGACGGGGGGAGGAGCATTACCGTTCGGCTGACCCATCTAGTCAAGAGACGCACGAGGGGGGCCGGTGCACAGGCAGTTCGGCGACGGCTCACTCGGCTCGGGTCCCAACGCCAAGCACGCGTACGCGAAGGCGGGCACCTACACGGTGATGCTCGTCATGTTCAGCGGGGTGGGATCTGCCTTCCCCGGCGCGGGCGCGGCGCCGATCGTCACAGAGCACATCACCGTGAGCTGAGCGGGAGCGTCAGCTCCAGCAGAGGCAGAACGGATGCCCGGCGGGATCGGCGTAGACCTGGTAGCCCTCGGTCGACTCGACGTTTTCGGCCGGCTTCAACAGCCTGGCTCCCAACGCCATGGCCTCGTCGTGGGCGGCCTTGGCGTCGTCGACGTACAAGTCGATGTGGATCTGCTGCGCCGTCCCATCGGGCCACTCAGGCGGACGATGGTCGGGCGCCAGCTGAATGCCCAAACGCGGTACGCCGTCGACACAGACACTGTGCCAATCGTCCTCCGCTTCGACCGTACCGCCCAGCAGTCCGGCCCAGAATGTGCTCTCGGCGGTCAGGTCGGCGGCGTCGAGGACGACGATCTGTCGGACAATCTTCATGGAGTGATCCTTCCACGAGCCGCGGGTCGACGGGCCTGGGCGTCGAGGACATGGGCGACGGCGATGGTCACGGCGCGAGCTACACCGAGGTCGAGAAACTCGTTGGGACCGTGGGCGTTGGTGCTCGGGCCGAGCACGCCGGTGACCATGAACTGAGCGTCGGAGAAGCGTTCACCGAGCATGGCCATGAACGGTATCGAGCCCCCTTCTCCGATCAGGCGCGCCGGTTGGGCGAAGCCGAGATTTGAGCCATGGTCGACTGCGTCGCGCAACCACGACGCGATCTCGGGCGAGTTCCATCCGGAAGCCATCGTTGACGACACGGTGATGTGTGCGCCGTACGGTGGATCCGCGGTCAAGGCTCGCTCCACCGCCACGCGGGCCGCTTCCGGATCGCACGTTGGAGGGAGACGGAACGAGAGCCGTGCCGTCGTTAGCGGACGGAGCACGTTCCCGCCATCGGCGACCGAAGGCACGCCGTCGATGCCGATCAGCTCCATCGTCGGCTCCCACGTCTTCGCCCGGAGTTGAGTCACGGGGTCGCCGGGTGCGTGCGGCTCGACGCCGGCGCTGAACGGGAATTCGTCGGCGACGAGGTGGCCGACCTCCTTCGCCGTGGCTTCCAATTCGGCGGCGCGGTTGGACGGGATGTCGACGTGGAGCTCGGGCACGAGGATGGCGCCGGTGTCCTGGTCCTCGATGCGGGCGAGCAGCTGGCGGAGGATGCGGAACGTCGATGGCACCACCCCGCCGGCCACGCCGGAGTGCACGCCTTCGGAGAGCACCCGTACGGTGACATCGACGGCCAGTAGTCCGCGGAGCGATGTGGTCAGCCATACCCTTTCCCACGTCGCCATACCGGAGTCGAGGCAGACGACGAGATCCGGTACGCCGATGCGATCCGCGAGCGCATCGATGTAGGCGGGCAGGTCGGGGCTCCCGGATTCCTCGCTCGCTTCGATCAGCACCACGCAACGGGCATGGTGGCCACCGGCCGCCTGTACCGCTTCGATGGCCGTCATTGCGGCGAACGCGGCGTAACCGTCGTCCGCGCCGCCGCGACCGTAAAGGCGTCCGTCTTCCAACACTGGCTCCCACGGGCTCAATCCCGGTCGCCATCCAGTCATCTCCGGCTGCTTGTCGAGATGTCCGTAGAGAAGGACGGTCTCGGCGGTCGACCCCGGTACCTCGGCGACGATCAGCGGTGTGTGCCCCGGAAGGGTAGCGACCTCGACGGTGAGGCCCTCGATCGGTCTGGCCTCCATCCAGCTCCGCACCAGGTCGACGGCTCGTGCCATGTGCCCGTGGGCGTCCCAATCAGAATCGAACGACGGTGACACGTTCGGGATCCGGATGAAGTCGAAAAGCGCAGGGACCACCTCCGCGTCCCACACGTGGGTCACCCGTTCCTCAACACGCGTGGCATCTATGGCGCGCCAAGTTAGAACTACCGATGAATTCGCGCTGTGACCTTCGTCATACCGGAGACCCAAGGGTGCTTCCGGTCGGTAGGGTTGACGGTGGACGTTCTACCGGGAATGGCTTCGTCGCCGGTTCTTCCGATGGGGTAGAGCCCGTTCTTGCTGTCTGACACCAATCCTGGAGACCACGCCATGCTTCCCCGCCTCGCCCACTTCTGCTATCGCCGCCGCAGGTACGTCCTGATCGCTTGGCTCGTCGCCTTTTTGCTTGTCAGCTTCCTGTCCAAGGCGGCCGGCGGAAAGGACACCACCAAGTTCTCGCTGCCCGGCACCGAGTCCCAGCAGGCCGTCGATCTGCTGAAAGCCAAGTTCCCGGCCCGGTCGGGCGATACCGCCGACATCGTGTTCGCCGCTCCCGGCGCCGGCGGGGTGGACAGCGTCCGGCCCCAGATTGACGCGGCCGTCGCCGCTACCGTTCATGCCAATCCGCATATCAGCGGGGTCGTGAGCCCGTTCGACCCGCAGGGAAGCCGTCAGATTTCGACCGACCGCCACGTGGCGTTCGCCGAGATTCATCTCGACATCAGTTCCAATGACCTTCCCAAGAGCGCAGGACCGGGCATCAAGACGGCGGTGCTGAACGCGGCGAAGCCCGGCTCAGACCTGCAGGTGGCGTTTGGTGGTTTCCTGTTCACCTCCCGTACACCTCCCGGAGGCACCGAGGCGGTCGGCCTGCTGGCGGCCGTGATCATCCTCATGATTGCCTTCGGCTCGCTGCTGGCCATGGCGATGCCGCTGATGATCGCCATCTTCAGCATCGTCATCGGGTTGGGGCTGATCGCCCTGCTGGCCAACGTGATGGAGATCGCCACCTTCACCAACCTGATCACCGCCATGATCGGGATCGGGGTGGGGATCGACTACGCCCTGTTCATCGTCACCCGATTCCGCCAGGGCCTTCGCGACGGGCTCAGCCCTGAGGACGCGGTGGCTACCGCCCTCGCCACGTCGGGGCGGGCGGTGCTGTTCGCCGGTTGCACGGTCGTGATCGCCCTGATGGGGATGTTCCTTATGGGGCTCTCGTTCGTCAATGGCCTGGCCGTCGGCGCCGCGTTCGCCGTGCTCATCACCATGGCCGCTTCAGTGACGCTTCTGCCGGCCATGCTGGGCTTCGCCGGTCGCAACATCGACAAATTCCACGTGCCCGGGCTGCACTCCTCGGCATCGACCGCTGAGGCCCGCAGAGGGTTCTGGTTCGCGTGGAGCCGCAGGATCCAAAGGCGACCCTGGCCCTTCGCCATCGGCGCACTCGCCATTCTGCTGGTCCTGGCCTTCCCGGTCACCCACCTGAAGCTCGGGTTCCCCGACGCCGGCAACGATCCCAAGGGCACGACCACTCGCATCGCCTACGACACCCTGGCTCGGGGCTTCGGTAAGGGCTACAACGGTCCACTGGTCGTCGCCATCAGTCTGCCGAAGCCGTCAGATATGGCGGTGGCGGGGCGCCTCGACGCCGCCCTGCGGGCCGACCCGGGCGCGGCCAGCGTGTCCCCGCCCCAGCCGAACTCCCCAGCCAATCCGACGGCCGCGATCATCATGGTCACACCGAGGACGGCGCCGCAGGACTCCGCCACAGGAACGTGGGTGCGGCACATCCGCAACGACGTCATCAAGCCCGTCGTCGCCGGTACCGACGTTGTCGCCAAGACGACCGGCAATTCCTCATTCAACATCGATGTCACCAAGAAGATGGCGTCCCGGCTGCCGCTGTTCTTCGGTGCGGTCATCGCCCTCAGCTTCCTCCTGCTGATGGCGGTGTTCCGGTCGATCCTGGTTCCGCTCAAGGCCGCCATCATGAACCTGCTCAGCATCGGGGCCGCCTTCGGCGTCCTGGTCGCCGTGTTCGAGTGGGGCTGGGGGGCATCGCTCATCGGAGTCGCCAAGCAACCCATCGCCTCGTTCAGCCCGATGATGCTGTTCGCCATCCTCTTCGGGCTGTCGATGGACTACGAGGTGTTCCTGCTCTCCCGGGTCAAGGAGGAGCATGACCGCACCCACGACAACGGGCTCGCCGTCGCCGATGGCCTAGCCGCGACAGCCAGGGTCATCACCGCTGCCGCCGCGATCATGGTCAGCGTCTTCTTCACGTTCCTCTTCCAGACCGACGCCATTGCCAAACTGTTCGGGCTCGGACTGGGTGTGGCCATCCTCATCGACGCCACCGTCGTCCGTATGGTGCTCGTCCCCGCCACTATGGAACTGCTCGGTAAAGCGAACTGGTGGCTTCCTGGCTGGCTGCAGCGCATCCTCCCCCGGCTCAACGTCGACGGTGGCGCCGTACCCGTCGGACCGCTGACCACGAAGGATCCGGGCGGGGAGCGGGAGCCGGCCCTCACCCGCTGATTGGGAAGAGCGCGAGGAAAATTTGGCGGTCAGCTGTCGATCCGGGGCGACTCGATCGTCGTAGGAGCTAGCAACCACTCCAACACGACAAACGAGGAGACCCAAAATGGCCAAGTTCGTACTCGTCTACACGGGCGGCGGCGGTGTGCCCGATTCCCCGGCCGAGCAGCAGAAGGTGATGGAAACCTGGATGAACTGGTTCGGCGCCCTCGGCGACTCCGTCGTGGACGGCGGGGCCCCGTTCGGCCCGTCCGCCAGTATCGCGCCCGACGGCTCGGTCAAGGATGGGGCTACCACCGGGCTGTCCGGTTACTCCATCGTGTCGGCCGACAGCCTGCACGAAGCCACCACCAAGGCGAAGGGGTGCCCGGTGTTGTCGGGCGGGGGGAGTGTCGAGGTATACGAAGCGCTGCCCATGGGCTGATCGCTTCACCGACGACCAATGCGCTCCCGCTGACCATGTCGGCCGGCGGGAGCCTTGGTTGTCCTACCCTGCCCGGCTGACCGATCTAGTTGGCGGTGTTCATAGGCGAGGTGGTCGGCACCGTGTCCGTAGCGGGCGGCGTGGTGTCGGCCGGTGCCGTGTCGGGGGGAGCGGTATCGGGCGGAGACGTCACGGGGGGCGCGGTGTCGGGGGGTGCGGTGT
>CAXMLU010000120.1:0-3642 GCA_964194255.1 uncultured bacterium | reverse complement strand
TCGACGAAGAGCCGCTCGGCATCGGCTCGGTCGATGGCGTTCCCCGACCAGGCGATGCCGTCGACCTCCTTGGCGATGTCATCGGCCAGACCTTCGTCGAGGTCGACGCAGAACACCTTGGCGCCGACGGAGTGCAGCGCATGCGCGGTCTGACGGCCGATGCCCTGGCCGGCGCCGATGAGAACGACACCGCGGCCGTCGAGGCGAAGTCGGGTCGGGTAGTCAGGAACTTCGGTGTCGTCGGTTCGCGTCAATCCACGACCCGCTTGACAGCCGAGAGGTCCGAAGGATCGGTTGCCTCCTTGGCCGTCACCTTCACCTCGGTCTCGACCTCGTGCTTCTGCAGCTCGGGAATGATCTCCTTACCGAGCAGCTCGATCGTGCGCATGATCGATTCGTGCGATAGGTAGCCGAACTGGACATAGCAGATGAGCTGATCGACACCGAGGCCGGCGTATTTCAGCATCTTCTCGAGGCACTGGTTGGGGTCGCCGACCACGATCATGTCTGCGTCATTGAAGATCTTCGGATCGAACTTGCCACTCTTCTGCTGGTTGAGGAGCGGAAAGACGGCATCCTTCTCGGCCTGGCTGAAGTGCGGCATCTCCCATTCCAGGGTGAACTCGGCCAGGTTCTTGTACCACCACCACACCGAGTCCCACACGCCGTTTGCCTCGCACTCAGCCATCGATTCCGCGCAGTGAACAAGGGTGTACGCCGCCACCTTGTTCGTCGTCACGCGGGTGATGGGGGTGGGGTTGGCCGCGCCCTCCCGATACTGCTGGATGTGCTTGGCCATCTTCTGGATGGGCTGAAGAATAGAAAAGCTCAGCAGTCCCAAGCCGAGCTTCCCGGCCACCGCCGCGCTGCCATCGGAGGTGGCCGCCATCCAGCAAGGGGGATGGGGGTCTTGGACCGGCTTGGGCGTCACCATGCGGCGCGGGAAGTCGAGATACTTGCCGTGATATTCGAAGTACTCGCTCTCCCACATGCCGACAACGGCCTCGATCGCCTCTTGCCATTGCTCGCGGCTGGCATCCCGATCGACACCGAAGGCGATCTGCTCCATCGGCGTCGACCGCCCGGTTCCCCATTCGATCCGACCGCCCGAGAGGATGTCGGCGGTCGCCACCTTCTCGGCAACGCGCATGGGCGGCGTGAAGGCATGGGGCATCAACGTCACGCCGAAGCCGAGACGAAGGTTCTCGGTGCACTGAGATAGAGCGCCGATGATGACCTCGGGCGCGGGCGAGTGCGATCGGCCTTCCCGGAAGTGGTGCTCCACGTGCCACGAGGTGTGGAACCCCAACTTGTCGGCCAGCTTGATCTGTTCGAAAGCCTCGCGGTAGGCCAACTGTTCGGCGTCTCGCTGCCCCCAGGGGTGGGCTCCGTTCCACGGTTTCGGGACATCGATCTCGTACAGCAGGTCGAGTTTCACGGTGAATCTTCCCCATTTCTGGTCCTCGGCGTGGCCATTTCTGATCGTACGTCAGAAACTTTCTGGCCAGCCAGGAGACGGAGGGCATATGTCCTCCCGACCCGTCTGACCTCCACTTTTGCCTGACTGCCGCCGGCCGGCGCTAACCGGCGTTGACCCGGATTCTGTGTCACTCGCGTGTCACGTCGTGTCAGATCCGTGTCGCCATTCGCAGTCGAGGCAGCGGCCCCAGTAGGCACGCTCCGGACAGTCTGGGCATTCACGGACGCCGGCCTGGTCCGATGTTTCGGTATCCGGTGATCGTCGTCGAACGCGTAGGCCTGGAGCAGGATCGGGGCGTGGCGAATCTCTGGTGAGAGGAAAGCCTCCGCCTTAAAGACAACCGACGCCGACATTGAGGTGAGGATCGAACGCATCGAGGCACGCCTCGATGCGATCATCCGGCAGCTCGACGAGGAGGACGGCCCGCCCGGCTGACCTAACCCGCGTTCGGCTTCGGCCGATCAGTTGCCACGCCAGTCGTCCTTACTCAGTCGCCCAAGAGGTTTGAAGGGTCTCCACGAGATCCGCGACGAAGGTTCTTACGAGGTGATGATCTTCGTCCACGTGATCGGGATTGAACTCACAGATGGTGAGCGCCGCGAACTTCGGGTTCCGAGCTAACTCCCCAATGCAATCGAGCGCTTCTCTCAAGGTCAGGCCGGCGTTAATAGTCGGGAAGTCGGCGGCGGGGAAGTCAATGAAGTCGACAACGTCGAGGTCGAAATGGACGAGCACGCGATCTATGTCCGCCGCGATGTCGGCAATCGCCGCCCGGGCGGCCTCGACGCCGCGGCCTTTCACTTGATCGACCCAGTGCACGCGCAAAGCCAAGTCGGCCACGACCCGCTCCTCCCACTCGGTGAGTTCATCCCGGACGGCTCCGACGAACACCACCTGGTCGGGGTCGAGGAGCGGGTAGCAGGGGCCGATGTGGCTGAGCGGTTCCGTAGCTTCGGGTAGGCCGAGCAGATGCGCGGTGCCCATCCAGTCCAAGAATCCCAGTCGTACCGAAGAGGGCACGTTGAGGTCTGGGCCGGCATCGAGGTAGATGAGCCCGACCCGCACGCCGTGACGAACAAACCCCGATACGACGCCGACCTCAATCGTGCAGTCCCCGCCCAGAACCAAGAGCGCGTCGGCATGGGGCAGAGCAGAGGCGACGGCGTCCGACACGGCGATGGCCACCTGGGCGACTTCCTCGGCGTGCTGGGCGCGCGGGTTGACCCGGTCGGGAGTCCACCGAACTCTGGGGAGATCGCCGCGGTCCTGTACTTCGAGACCGTGCTCGGCCAACTGCTCCAGGAGTCCGGCGTGACGGAACGCCTCGGGAGCGCGCTCCTGACCGGGCGCGTGCGCGCCTGCGCTGCTCGGGACACCAATCACGGCGATGCGGCGCATGCTCTGACGTCCTCCTTGCGCTCGAAGGGTAGTCACCCGCTCCACTCCCTTGGCCGAATGCCCCGATATGCCGACGCCGGCCGAATGCGCACACCGATCAACATCGATTCGGGTGGCTCCATTTCGTGGGGACACCCTCGGTCGACGCTGCTGAGGACGTGATCAGTGTGGTTCCCGAGCCTTCCAAGCCCCGGCGGCAGCAGGCGCGCCGGGCTACCCTCTGATCGTGGCTTGTCCTCGGTGCGGCGGGATCCGCCGATGTCGCTTGCCGCAGATCCCGCCGATGCTCGCCGCCACCGGCGCTGCGCCGCGCGGGCCTCGCTGGTCGTTTGAGGTGAAGTGGGACGGCTGGCGTGCCCTGGTCTACGTGGACGGCGGCCTGACGGTCCGCACCAGGTCAGGGCGCAACGTGACGGTCGGCGTGCCGGAACTGGCCGGGCTCGCCGAACAGTTGGCCGGTCGGCAGGCGATCCTCGACGGCGAACTGGTGGTGTGCCGTAACGGGGCCGTCGACTTCTACGCCTTGGGCGGCAGGATGGCCGCCACACAGCCCCTCGCGGTCCGTGCCGCCTCCGAGGCGCTACCGGTGACCTTCGTCGCCTTCGACGTGCTGTGGCTGGACGTTGACGTTACCGGCCGGCCGCTCGCCGAACGCAAGGAACTACTTGACGGCCTCGAGCTGGCCGGCCCGGCATGGGTCACCAACCGCTGGTACCGCGACGGCGGGGAAGCGCTATTCGCCGCCTGCGTCCAGCACGGCCACG
>CAXMLU010000119.1:0-2322 GCA_964194255.1 uncultured bacterium | reverse complement strand
GCCGATCAGGGCCAGCACGCCGGTCATGTCAGCGCTCTCGCCCGGCGGGACACCCGGCCCTGTGCGGAGGCCTCGATGAGCGGCATCCCCAACGCCAGCTTGAACCGCTCACAGTCGATGACGGCCAGGCCGGCGTCGGCGAAAGCCAGCACCGGATCCCGGTCGAGATGGCACCCACCGGCCATCTGCCGCCATACGGGTGTAGCCCAATGCTGGAGCCGGCCGCGCCAGCCGGGCACGTGCACGTGTTCCAGGAACAGGATCACACCGTCGGGAGCGAGCACGCCGTCAATGGCCTGAATGGCGCTCTTCAGGTCCGGCACAGTGCAAAGAACCAGCGTGCACACGACCGTGTCGAAAGGTCCGTCGGCGGGCGCGAGCTCGTCGATGCCCTTCGCCTTGATCTCGATGGGAACCGGGGACTCGGCCACCCGTCGCTCGAGGCGGCGGCGCATGGCGCCATCGGGCTCGATGGCCACGACCGAGGTCACCTGACTCGCCGGGTAGTGGGCCAGGTTGAGCCCCGTGCCCCCACCGACCTCGAGCACCCGCCCCCGCGCCGAGGAGAGAAGCCGCCGGCGGCGAGCGGCCAAGCCCGCCGCCTCCGCCCGCGCCAGGAGCCGGTCATAGACCGCCGCGAACAAGGGATGGTCAGCCATCGGCCGCCACCGTACCCGGACCGCCGGGCTTGGCAAGCAGACGGCCGCCGGCGGCGCAGGGGCCCCCGCCGTTGCGGAGCATCCTGGGGTTGGGGCCCCAGGCGGGCTTGGCACCCACTGGCTACTGGTCGGTAACCTCGTCGCATGCCGATCAAGCGCGTGGGGATCGTCGGTTCGGGGATCATGGGCTCGGGGATTGCCGAGTGTGCGGCCAAGGCCGGCCACGAGGTGGTGCTGCGTTCGCGCCGGCAGGAAACCGCCGATGGCATGGTCGCCGGCATGGAGAAATCGCTGGCCAAGCAGGTCGACAAGGGCAAGCTGGGCGAGGAGGAGCGGGTAGCCGTCCTGAGCCGGGTCCTGGCCACGTCCGACCTGGGCGAGCTGGCGGAATGCGACCTGGTCATCGAGTCGATCGTTGAGGACATGAGCCTCAAGAGGCATCTGTTCACCGAGCTGGATCGCATCTGCGGGGACCACACCATCCTGGCCACGAACACCTCCACCCTCCCGGTCATCGACCTGGCCATGGAGACGGGCCGGCCGGACAAGGTGTGCGGGGTCCACTTCTTCAACCCGGCGCCGGTGATGGCCCTGGTCGAGATCGTCCGGCCCCTCACCGCCTCGGACGGGACCGTCGCCGAGGTGCGAGCGTTCGCCGAGGCGTGCGGGAAAAAGCCGGTCGAGGTCAAGGACCAGGCCGGATTCGTGGTCAATGCACTCCTCTTCCCGTACCTGAACAACGCCGTGCGCCTCCTCGAAATGGGCGTGGCCAAGATGGAGGACATCGACGAGGCCATGAAGGGCGGCTGCGGGTTCCCGATGGGACCGTTCGCGCTGCTGGACCTGGTCGGCCTGGACACCAGCCTGGCCATCCTCGAGGCCCTTTACGCCGAGTTCCGCGACCCGAACTACGCGCCCCTGCCGCTTCTGCGCCGGATGGTGTCGGCCGAGCAGCTCGGCCGAAAGTCCGGACGCGGCTTCTACGACTACCACCGCTGAGCCGCCTGCCGGGTCGCCGGTCGCCGGCTCGAGTTAATCCGAAGTGGCAGACGGAATGGTCGCTGGGACGACCAAATTGTCTGTCAGCTGGCCAGCGTGGCCAGCCCCGCAGGCCCGCCGCCATCCACCTCTACTCGACCTCGAGGATGACCTCGATCTCGACGGGGATGTTGGTCGGCAGTTCGGCCATGCCTACGGCGGAACGCGCGTGCCGCCCGGCCTCGCCGAACACCTCGACCATGAGATCCGAGAAGCCGTTGATGACCTCGGGCTGCCGGCCGAAGCCGGGGGCGCTGTTGACCATGCCGAGCGCCTTCACCACTTGGCGGACGCGGTCGAGGCTGCCCGTGGCGGCTCGAACAGTGGCCAGGATATTCATTCCCGTCAGGCGAGCCGCCTGGTAGGCCTCTTCGACGGTCACATCAGATCCCACCTTGCCCTGGATGCGGCTGCCGTCCTCGAGCACGGGGCCGTGGCCGGCCACATAGAGCAGGTCCCCGACCCGCTTGGTGTGGACGAAGTTGGCGACGGGTGGATGCGTGGGTGGAAGGGTGATGCCCAGCTCGGCCAGGCGGCTCTCGGCGCTCATGGCGGCCGACCCTAGCCAGCCGAAGCCGACTCCGAGCCATGCCGCCGCGCCGCCCGCCGCGCCGCCCGCCGCGCC
>CAXMLU010000118.1:0-2124 GCA_964194255.1 uncultured bacterium | reverse complement strand
GTCCTACTCCGTTGGCGCCGTAGTCGCCTTCGTCCTCCTGCGGCGACGCACCGGGGGATTGGGCCTCGGCCCGCTGGCCGCCACGCTCGGTCGCACGGTCGTCGCCAGTGGCGCGATGGCCGCCGCCGCGGTGATTGCGAACCATGCCCTGACCGGCTCCGGGGCGCATCAGCTGCTGGGGGTCGGGGTGGCCGTTGTTGCTGGTAGTACCGTCTATTTGGTCATGCTCCGGGTGCTTGGTGCCGATGAGATGACCATGCTGCGAACAATGCGACCCGGTGGGAAGGGGGCAGCACGATGAGACGGCTGGTCGTACTCATCGTGATCGCTCTCGCGGTTACGGGAGGCGTCATCGAGCTCGGCTCCCCGTACTGGACTACTCGTCAGGTCCAAAACACGGCTCATGCCGCGGCGGTGGCGGGCGCGTTGAAGCTGGCCACGAGCAAGGACTCCGCGGCCGCCAAGGTCACGGCGAGCCAGGTGGCGAAGGCGGAGGGCGCTACCCTCGAGTTCTTCCTCCAGAAGCCCAACGGCACGGTAAAAGTAACCGTCTCGAAACAGGCCAAGTCCTACGTCCTAGGCCGATTGTCAGCGACCAGGGACTGGTATCAAATCAAGGAGTCGGCCTCGGCTCCAGGATAATCGGATCCGCCTCGGCCAGCCCGAGGCACACGGGAGGGGAAAAGGGTTATGCCAGGCATATGGGTGGTCACCGACAGCTCTTGCGACCTACCGGCCGCCCTCGCCGCGGATCAACGCATCGATGTCGTGCCCTTGACCATACGGTTCGGCGAGGAAGAGCTTGTCGACGGTCGCGATCTCACGCCGCAGGAGTTCTGGGCCCGGTGTGCCCGCTCGCCCATGCTCCCGGAGACCGCTGCCCCCGCGCCCGGTGCCTTCGAGGCGGTCTTTCGCCGGATCGCCGCCGAGGGAGCGGACGGCATCGTCTGCGTCAACATCTCATCCCGGCTGTCGGCAACGATGCAGTCCGCCCAGCTCGCCAGCGAAGCCGTGGCATCGGACATCCCCGTTCGGGTTATCGACTCCCGCTTCGCCAGCATGGGCCAGGGCCTGCTCGCCCTCGCCGCCGCCCGGATGGCGGCCCAGGGGAAGGACCTTGATGACGTCGCCGGGACGGTAGAGGACCTCGTGCCCCGCACCCGGCTGCTGGCCGTGCTGGACACGCTCGAGAACTTGAAGAAGGGGGGCCGCATCGGCGGGGCCCAGGCCTTCATCGGGACCATGCTGTCGATCAAGCCGGTCATCCAGGTCGTCGACGGGGCGGTCGAGCAGGAGTCCAAGCAGCGCACCAGATCGCGATCGCTGCGCTACCTGGCCGACAAGGTCAAAGAGTTCGCACCGGTCGAGGCGCTCACCGTCATGCACGGCGACGCCCCCGATCTGGACGAGATGCTCGATCTGCTCGATGGGATCACGCCCCGCGCCGACATCCTGGTCGGTGACATCGGCGCGGTCATTGGCACCCACGTCGGACCTCGAGCCATCGGGGTGACGTTTCACACCGCCCGGTGAACTACGGCGGATGATCAACGCTCGATAGGGTAGGAAGCACGCGTGCAGTTCCCTTCCCGCCTGCCTGATGTCTGATTTTTCCTCCCAGTTACTCGCCGACCGCCTGCTGGCAGGCCGGTACCGTCTCGTTCGGCCTGTCGCCCAAGGGGGAATGGCTCAGGTTTGGGAGGCGAACGACGACGTCTTGGCCCGCCCGGTGGCGGTCAAGATTCTCCATCCCCATCTGGCGTCGGACCCGTCTTTCCTGGAGCGCTTCCGCCGCGAGGCGATCTCCGCGGCGAGGTTGCACAGCCCCCACATCGTGGCCACCTACGACGCGGGGACCGAGGAGGGCCCGAGCGGCCCTCTGAGCGGGGAGGAGGGCCCGAGCGGCCCTCTGAGCGGGGAGCAGGGTCCGGTGGCCGGCTGCGCCGACACCCTGGTCGTGCCGTTCATCGTCATGGAGCTGATCCGGGGCCGCACCCTGCGCCAGCTGATCACCGACATGGGGCCCTTCTCACCGGCGCTGGCCGTCGGCATCGCCCTGCAGGTGGCCGAGGCGTTGGGCCACGCCCACGCGTCCGGCGTGGTGCACCGCGACATCAAGCCGGG
>CAXMLU010000117.1:0-7106 GCA_964194255.1 uncultured bacterium | reverse complement strand
GGTTGCGGCCGGTGGCGAAGGCGTTGGGCTGGCGGTCAGGGGTCACGTACAGCTTGGGCATCGGCATGCCCGCCCGCTGGGTCAGGTCCCGGACGATGGCGTAGTACTCGGGCATGTCGGCCTCGGAGACGGGGACCGCCCGGGCCGCCTTGATGGCGATGGTGTCGGAGAACCAGTAGGACCCGCCGACCAGGAGGAGTCCAAGGAAGAAGCCCAGGATCAGCCCCTGGCGGGCCAGGAACACCTCCCCCAGCACCATCAGCAGGCCGCCGAGTGCGGCCAGGAGAACGAAGGTCTTGATCGTGTTCTTACTCATGTCACCCTCGTGAACGTTTGCACCAGCGGGATCGTTCCCACCCGAGCCATTGTCACATGCAGGACTCAGTCGTAGTAGCCGGAGTGGATGTACACGCAGGGAACTCCCTCGGCGCGAAACATCTCCAGATTGCGGCGATCGTCCTCGAACGCCAATTGGAGATCGAACCCGTGGCGGCGCAGATCACCGACCGTCCACTGCTTGAATTCGCGGGCCGCCGCGTAGTCGCCGAAGTCCCGCATGATCAGCAGATCCCAACGCAACTCGTAGCGGCGCAGCCAGGCCAGGGTCTGGGGCTGGACCCGGATGGGCCGGCCCGTCAGCAGGACGATGCGAACCGCCGGATCGAGCAGGTGCAGGAGGCGGGCCACCTCCTCGATGAGCGGGTCGTCGCCGCAGGCGTCGAAGAAGGCGTTCCAATTGCGCCGGCCGGCCTCGATGAAATGCTGCCGGCTAACGGCGTCGGACAGGACGCCGTCGATGTCGAAAATGACGGCGGGACCGGGGTCGACGGCGCCATCGCGCCACCGCCAGTTGTCCGGGACGTCCGCCACCTATTCGTCGGTCGGGCTGACGGCGGCCCGGCGGCGGATCTCCTCGACCACGCTGGCGTCCGCCAGCGTCGTGGTGTCGCCAAGCACCCGGCCCTCGGCGACGTCCCGCAGGAGGCGCCGCATGATCTTGCCGCTGCGGGTCTTGGGCAGGTCATCGGTGAAGATCACCGTCTTGGGCCGGGCGATGGCGCCGATCTTGACGGCGACGTGCTTGCGGAGCTCCTCGCCGTGCTCGGCATTGCTCTCGAAGCCGGCCTTGAGCGTCACAAAAGCGATGATGGCTTGTCCGGTGGTCTCATCCTTGGCGCCGACCACGGCGGCTTCGGCCACGGACGGATGGTGCACGAGCGCGGACTCCACCTCTGTGGTCGAGACGCGATGGCCGGACACGTTCATCACGTCATCGACGCGGCCGAGCAGCCAGAAGTAACCATCGTCGTCCAGCTTGGCCCCGTCACCGGCGAAGTAGCGACCTTCGAACCGGCTCCAGTACGTCTCCTGGTATCGCTTCGGATCGCCGTAGATGCCGCGAAGCATGGCCGGCCAAGGGCGAGTGATCGTCAGATAACCGCCCCCCTTTTTCACCGGTGCGCCGGCGTCGTCGACCAGTTCCGCGGCAATGCCGGGCAATGGGAACGTGGCCGAACCCGGCTTCAGGGTCGTACACCCCGGGAGGGGGGAGATCATGATCGCCCCCGTCTCCGTCTGCCACCAGGTGTCGACCACCGGGCACCGACTTCCGCCGATGTTCTCCGAGTACCACATCCAGGCTTCGGGATTGATGGGCTCGCCGACAGATCCAAGGACGCGCAGGCTCGACAGGTCGTGGCTGCTCGGGTACTTCGTGCCCCACTTCATGAACGTACGGATGGCGGTCGGGGCGGTGTAGAGGATCGAGACCTTGTACTTCTCGATGATCGACCACCACCGGTCCTTGTCCGGGAAGTCCGGCGTGCCCTCGTACATGACGCCCGTGGCGCCATTGGCGAGCGGGCCGTAGACGATGTAGCTATGGCCGGTCACCCAGCCGATGTCAGCCGCGCACCAGTACACGTCGGTGTCGTCATGCACATCGAACACGTAGCGGTGGGTGAACGCCACCTGGGTCAGATAGCCACCGGTGGTGTGCATGATGCCCTTGGGCTTGGCCGTGGTGCCCGACGTGTACAGCAGGTAGAGCAGATCCTCGCTGTCCATCCGCTCCGGCGGGCACTCCGGGGTGGCCGTCGGTCCCGACATCAGCTCGTGGTACCAGTGGTCTCGACCCTCGATCAGCTGGACCTCGGTCTCCGTACGCCGAACGACCACGACCCGCTCGATGGACGGGGTGTCGGCCAATGCCACATCGGCCGCCGACTTGAGGGGAACCGCCGACCCCCTGCGCCAGCCGCCGTCCGCAGTGATGAGGACCTTGGCCTCGGCGTCATTGATCCGGTCCCGGAGCGCATCCGAGGAGAACCCGCCGAACACCACCGAGTGGGCCGCGCCGAGCCGGGTGCAGGCCAACATGGCGACCGGCAGCTCGGGAATCATCGGCATGTAGATGGCGACCCGATCGCCTCGCCGGACACCGAGGCCCTTGAGGACGTTGGCGAATCGGCACACCTCCTCGAGCAGTTGCGCATAGGTGAGGGTGCGGGTGTCGCCCGGCTCGCCTTCCCAGTGGTACGCGACGCGGTCGCCGCGGCCGGCGGCCACGTGCCGGTCCAAGCAGTTGTGCGAGACGTTCAACGAGCCGCCGATGAACCACTTGGCCCACGGCAGCTTCCATTCCAGGATGGTGTCCCATTCGCGGAACCAGTCGAGGGCGAGCGCCTGCTTGGCCCAGAACCCTTGCCAATCTTCGTTGGCCTCGTCGTAGAGCGAGGTGTCGCTGACCAACGCCTGCTTCTTGAAGTCCTCGGGCGGAGGGAAGGTGCGTTCTTCCAGGTAGTACGCCTCGATGGTGGGACCAACGTCGTTCGTCGGATCGGGCATCTGCGATCCCCTTCGCAATTGGGCGGTCGTGGCGCGGCCGAGCCTACCGCCGGGACCTATCCGGGTGTCCGGCCCACCCGCCATTCCAAGACACGGAACGCACCGGGGCCGGCCGGATCGGTCAGGGCGTTGGCCTCCACCACCCGGCTCTGGGCGCGCACCGCCTCGAGATCCCCGATGTGGGCCCGGGCCCGCCACGCCGCTCTGGCCTCGTCCGTTAGCTGATCGAGTCCGTGTTGGCGTAGGAAGCTGGCCTGGTCCTGGTTGGACACCGGGCGCCGGACGCGCGCCAGCTGATCGACGGCGACCTCGCACGTCACGTCCTGGCCGCCGGGGTTCTGCACGGGATGACGCCCCTGGCCGTGGCTCCGGTATGTCCGCAGCCATTCGGTCCACGGCCGCTGGACCAGTTCTTCCGAGCTGCTGGCGTAATCGATGACCACCACCCGCCCGCGGGCCAGGACGCCGAGCGCGTCGCGTAACCAGGCGGCGGCGCGGTGCTGAAGCGGCAGTCTGGCCGCGTCCGGTGCCGAGGGCGCCAGCCGCTCCGCCTCCTCGGCCAGGACCGGTGACGCGGTCACCAGGACCTCGCCGTCCAATCCGACCCTCACCTCGGCCCACTCTCCCCGATGGCGCTCGAGGAGCACGAACGACAGGTTGTCCAGGAGCTCGTTGGCGACCACCACCCCGTTCACGGGGCCGGCCGGCAGATGGGCGAGTGAGGTCAGGAGGGGCCCGGCCCCGGGTATCGGAGTCGGGCCCTCGTCGTCGTCGCTCGTGACCGCGGCGTTGGGGCCGAGGACCTGCGAGGGCTCAGCCAGCGCCAGCCGCTCGTCCTGCTGGGCCCGGAGGGCAGCCGACCGTTCGACCAGCACGTAGCGCAGCGCCGGCGCGCAGCGTGGCCCAGCCGCCACGACATCCCGGGCGAGCGTCCCCACGCCCGCTCCCGCCTCGACGACGATGAACGGATCGGGCCGGCCCAGCTCCCCCCACCAGGTGTCGAGAGCGCGGGCCAGAACGGCTCCGAAGAGCGGCCCGACCTCGGGGCTGGTCAGGAAGTCCGCTCCTCCCCGTCCCGCGCCATGACCGGTGGCGAAGAACCCGCCTTCCGAGTCGTACAGCGCCAGTTCCAAGAAGTCATCGAACGGGAGCGGTCCCTGGCGCCGGATGCGGGCGGCCAGCCGGTCCGGCAAGGAGGCGGCTATTGCCCCAGCCTGGCCACATCGCCCAGGTGGGCGAACACCTGCGGATACACGCCGATGGCCATGACGACAGCGACGCAGATGCCCAGGGCGGCCGACAGCGATACGGGCACCCGGATAGGAGTCCGATCCTCATCGGGGACGGGATTCATCCACATCTGCTTCGGTATCGACGCGTAATAGAACAGACCAATGACGGAGTTCACCGCCACGATCACACCGAGGATCACCGACGACGTCGTGCCTGAGTCGAAGACGGCCCTGATGATGTAGAACTTGGCGAACCAGCCCCCGAACGGTGGGATGCCCGCCAGCGAGAACATGAACGCGGTCATGAGCACGGTGAGGCCAGGGGCGTAGCTGAAGAGTCCTCCGTACGACGCGATATCGCCCGACCGGGTCTTACGGGCGACGGCGATGACGACGGCGAAGGCGCCGAGATTCATGGCCGAGTAGATCAGCAAGTAGACGATCGAGGCGGTCAACGCCGTGTGTTGAGCCCGGAGGTTGTCGCCGGCGACGGCGAAGGGGACGAGGATGTAGCCGCCTTGCGCCACCGATGAGTAGGCCAGCATGCGGACGATGTTGGTTTGTCGCAGCGCGATCAGATTGCCGACGGTCATGCTGGCCGCGGCGAGGACCCAGAAGGTCGGCCCCCATACGTTGTGCTGGCCGAGGAAGCCGATGTACACCAACTGCAGCAGGGCGGCAAAGCCCGCCGTCTTGGACGCCACCGAGAGGAACGCCGTGATCGGGGTGGGCGCACCCTCGTAGGTGTCGGGGGCCCAGAAGTGGAAGGGCACGGCGGATACCTTGAACGCGAAGCCCACCACGATCAGGAAGATGCCGAGGGTGATCAACGGCCGGCTGTTGTGCAAGGCCGAGAGGGTGGATGGGTTGTTCAGCTTCACGGAGATCTGGCTCAGGACGGTCGTACCCGTCGCCCCGAAGACCAGGGACATGCCGTAGAGCATCACGCCCGACGCGAGGACGCCGAGCAGGTAGTACTTGAGGGAGGCCTCGTTGCTCTTCGGGTCTCGCTTGCGCCAGCCGGCCAGAAGGTAGGCCGGGATGGACAGCAGCTCGAGGGCGATGAAGATGCTGATGAGGTCGCGTGAGGACGCCATGACGACCATGCCCAGCAGAGACGAGAGCAGGAGGAAGGAGAATTCACCTTCGTAGTAGTCGCCCTCGTCGATGTAGTTCGTCGACATGAGGAGCACCACATACCCGGTGCCGATGAAGAGGGCTTTCAGCACGAGGGCGAAGTTGTCGACCACGTACGCGCCGCCGAACATCACGCGGTGGTGGTTGTTGCTGGCGGCCAGATACAAGATGGGGAGCCCCGTGGCCAGGATCCCGAGGCCGGCCAGCGTCGTGACGAACGCCTTGTTCAACTCGTCGACGAGCAGGTCGACGACGAGCACGGTCAACAGAACGCCCGACAGGACGATCTCCGGCGCCAGCGCCGCGTAGTCCAGGTAGGGCGCGACGAAGTGCGGCACCGCCTAGCTCCCGGTCGCCTTGAAGGCGGCCGTCACCGTGTGCACGGCGCCGTCGGTCATCCGGAACAGCAGGTGGGGATAGACGCCCAGGGCCACGATGAGGAGTAGGAGGGGAACCCACGCCACCCACTCGGGCACATGGACGTCGTGAACATGGGCCTGGGCAAACTCGTCCCTGACCGTGCCCATCGCCACCCGCTGCAGCATCCACAGGAGGTAGCCGGCGGCGAAAACGGTACCGATGGCGGCGATCACCATGTACGTACGGAACAGCGGAACGCTCAATCCCTTGGCCGGCGAAAACGCGGCCAGGATGGCGGGGAACTCGCCCCAGAAGCCGGCCAGACCGGGGAGGCCGAGCGACGCCATGGCGCAGAACCCGAGAATCCACCCCATCCGCGGCGCCTGGAGAAGCAGCCCGCCGAGGCGGGACAGCTCACGTGTCCCGAACCGTTCCTGAACCGAGCCCGCGAGGAAGAACAGCATCCCCGTGATGAGGCCGTGGGCGACCATGCCGAACACGGCTGCGTTGATACCGAAGCTGGTCAGCGTGGCGATGCCGAGCATCACGAAGCCCATGTGGGCCACGGACGAGAAGGCGATGAGCCGCTTCATGTCCCTCTGGGCCAGACAGTTCAGGGCACCGTAGATGATGCCGACCACGGCCAGCCCGCCGATGTAGGGCGCCCATCTCATGGCCGCGTCGGGGAGGATGGGCAGGGCGATCCGGATGAAGCCGTACGTCCCCAGCTTGAGCAAGACAGCGGCGAGGATCACCGAGCCCACGGTTGGCGCCTCCGTGTGCGCGTCCGGTAGCCAGGTGTGGAACGGGAACATCGGCACCTTGATGGCGAAGCCGAGGAACAGCCCGACGAAGACGAGCACCTGGGTCCCGTGCGCGATCCCCGCGCCGCCGAACTGGGCGAGCTTGGGGATGTCGAAGGTTTGGGTCTTCGACAGGAAGAAGATGGCCAAGAAGCTCACGAGCATGAGCGCGGATCCGAACAGCGTGAACAAGAAGAACTTGATCGCCGCGTATTGACGGTTCGGTCCCCCCCAGACGCCGATCATGAAGAACATCGGGAGCAGAACCAGCTCGAAGAACACGAAGAACAAGATGAGGTCCTGGGCGATGAACGTCCCGTTCATCCCGATCTCGAGCAGCAAAATGAGGGCGAGGAAGCCCTTCGGGTTGTGCGGCTCGGGGAAGTGGTCCCATGAGTAGACGATGCAGGCGACGACCATCACCATCGAGAGGATGAGCAGCGGCAGCGCGATGCCGTCGAGGCCCATGTGGTAGCGGGCCTTGATCACGGGGATCCAGGACTTGTTGACGTCGAACTGCAGCTTCCCGCCGTGGGCGTAGTCGAAGTCGGTGAGGATCCCGATGCCGACCGCCGCGGTGACGAGTGACGCCACGAGGGCTGCGGTCTTGATCGCCTGCTCGTACGCGCGGGGGATGCACAGCACCGCCGCGAGCCCGGCTAGCGGGATCAGCACGGCGAGGGTCAAGGCCCAGTCATCGAACCAGTGCATGGCTTGTCGCTACCTC
>CAXMLU010000116.1:0-4522 GCA_964194255.1 uncultured bacterium | reverse complement strand
ATCACCCGCAAGGCCTATGGCGGCGCCTATGTCGTCATGAACTCCAAGTCCATTGGCGCCGATCTGGCCTACTCATGGCCGTCGGGCGAGCTGGCCGTTATGGGACCGCAGGGCGCGGTGGAGATCCTCTACCGGCGCGAGTTGGCCGAGGCGTCCGACCCGGTGTCCCGGCGGGCCGAGCTGGTCGAGGAATACACCGAGCGTTACGCCAACCCCTATCAGGCCGCCGAGCGCGGCTTTGTCGACGACGTGATCGACCCAGCCGACACGCGCGCCGTACTCATCCGCAGCCTGGAAATGTTGCGCAGCAAACGCGAAGAACTCCCCAAGAGGAAGCACGGGAACGTTCCACTGTGAACAACCAGCCGCCGCCTGACGAGTTGGCTGCCATCGTCGCCGCGGTCGAGTTGTTGTGGCCGAAGGCGCTCCTCGTTGCGGACGAACCGATCGAGCCGGCGCCGTCGCGGTGGCGGTTCTCCGGTCGCTGGTGGTCGAGGCCTGTGCCCGACCGCCGGGACCGGCCCTGAGTGCCCCTCGAACTCACCAGTGTCGCCGACGACGAAGCCGTGTTCCATCAGGACGGCGCGGTGTTGCGGTATCCGGGTCTCCGACCGGACACCGACTACGAGATGCACGACGTCGCCTTCCGCACCTTGCCCCGCCCCCCAGGATCGCGGTTGGCCACGCTGGCCACGGTCAACGACGTCCACTTCGGCGAAGTCGAGGCCGGCATGATCGAAGGCCTCGACCTTGGTCCTGCGGTGCGGGTCGACGAGGGTGAGGAGGCCTACCCCGAGGTCATGAACGCCGCCGCCATCGCGGAGATCGCCGCCGTCGACCCCGACCTGGTGGTCGCCAAGGGCGATCTGACCGCCGACGGGCGCGACGACGAATACTGGCGATTTCTGGAGACGTATCAGGCCGCCTTCGGTCGCCGCCTCCTGTTCGTGCGGGGCAACCACGACGCCTACCACGGTCAGCGTTTCGCTGACGCCTCCGTGCAGTCGGTCAGCCTGAGGGGCGTCATCGTGGCCCTGCTCGACACCGTCCGGCCCGGCCACTCCGGCGGCCAAATCCAAGACCAGCAGCTCGAGTGGCTCGATGCGCTGGCGGCCGAAGCCGACCGGCCGGTCCTGCTCTTCGGTCATCACCACATCTGGAATCCGGCGTCGGCCAGCCGGCCCGAGTACTACTTCGGCCTGCGCCCCGACGACTCCGAACGATTGATCGAGGTGGTGGCCCGACGGCCGGCGGTGATCGGCTATTTCGCCGGCCACACCCACCGCAACCGGGTGCGCCGCTTCTCGGCCACTGGCGATGTTCCGTGGGTGGAGGTGGCCTGTGTAAAAGACTTCCCCGGCACCTGGGCGGAATACCGCGTTTTTGAGGGCGGGGTGTTGCAGGTGCACCGGCGGATTTCGACTCCGGCCGCCCTCCGGTGGAGCGAGCGTTGCCGGTCGATGATCGGCGGCCTGTACCCCCAATACGCCTTCGGGCGGCTCGAGGACCGCTGCCTACCGGTCTGGCCCCGCCGGGCTAGTTAGCGTAAACCACAGCTGGGGACAGCGCTGTGGATAACCTGCGATTCATGTGAACGATGTCGCAGATTCACCCGGCGTTGTCGGCCCTTATCCGAACTCGACGTGGGCTACTTCCACGGGTCCGAGGCCTTGGTCCGGCGGGGCGGCACAGGCCCGATCGAGCGCGGCCCGGGCCTGGAGAAGGATCTCATCGGCCCGCATGCCGTGGGTGGGGTAGCTGGCCACGCCGGCCGCCATGCGGCGGATGCCGAATTTGTTGCGGGCTAGCCCGATCTGCAACCGCTCCGCGGTCCACACCCCGCCCTCCTCCGACGTGTCCTCCAGGATGAGCCCGAAGGTGGTGTCCGAGACGCGGCAGGCGATATCGGCCTCGCGTAGGGTACGGCGCACGAGCATAGCGAAATCGGCCAGCACCTCGCTGACCGTCTCCTCGGGACCCTGGGGAGTTCGCGGAGTTTGCGAGGTTTGGTCGGGCTGGAGGGCGGCGTCGGCGATGAGGGTGGGGGCCGCGGCGGCCGGCTCGCCCGGTTCGCCGATCCACACTTCGACCAGAACCAGGGTCAGCGGCCACAAGTGACGCCGGGCCGACGCCACGCGACCGTCGAGCGCCAGCTCGAAGAACCGGCGGTCGGGCAGGCCCGTCTCCTCGTCGACCACAGAACGGTTCCCCTGGGACGTCAGCACCTCGAGATGCCGCATCGTCACGTCGTCGGCGGCACCGTCCACGTTCCGCTCGGACTCCTGCAACTGCTGGAGCAAGAACATGCAGGCGCCGCCAGCAAAGAGCGCACAGGCGCCTGCTCCGATGCCCAAAACGGACAGATTGACTACCGCCGCCGTCACGCCTAGGGCCAATCCGACTAATCCGGCCAACAACCCAGGAAGCATGCGACGGTCCACTACCGAACAATCGGTCATCCAGAGCGCGGAATCAAGGGGGAACCTGCGCGATGACTCTCGACGAGTCCGGCAATGTCGTCCATGATCCGGGCCAGGGCATAGTCCTTGGGTGTGTAAACGGCCGCCACGCCAGCGGCGATCAGCTGCGCTTGATCGGCATTCGGAATGATCCCGCCCACGATTACGGGGGCGTCAACGCCTTCGGCTCGCAGCAATCGGATGATCTCCGGCACAAATTGCAGATGACTGCCGGAGAGGATGGAGATGCCCACCACGTCCACGTCCTCGTCGCGCGCCGCAGCCGCGATCTGGTCCGGGGTGAGACGGATGCCTTGGTAAACGACCTCGAAGCCCGCGTCGCGGGCCGCGACCGCGATCTGCTCCGCACCGTTGGAATGGCCGTCGAGTCCGGGCTTGGCCACCAGCAGGCGCGGCGGCCCCCCTGTTGCCTCCGAGATGCGCCGCACCCGGTCGGCCACGGCGGCCATGTCCGTGTCGCCGGCGCCGCGGCGCCGGCCCACCGCGCCGGCGACGCCGGTCGGGGCCCGGTACTCGCCAAACACCTCGCGCAGGGCGCCGGCCCATTCGCCGGTTGTCCCCCCGGCGTGAGCCAGGGCGATGGTCGACGGCATGACGTTGGACCCGTCGGTCGCCGCCTGCCGGAGATGGTCGAGCGCCCGGTTCACCGCCTCGCCGTCCCTCGCCGTTCGCCACGCCGCCACATCGACTTTGAGTTCTGCCTCGACAGCCGGGTCCACCACCAGGATGTGCTCGGCCCCGCCGAGAGGAGATGGCGCCGTCTCGGTGAACGAGTTGACCCCGATTACCTGCAGATCCCCTGACTCGATGCGCTGGGTCCTCTCCGCCTGGCTTCGCACCAACCGCGTCTTCAGTTCCTCGATGCCCGCCTCGGAGAAGGCGCCCCCGACGGCCAGGACTTCATCGAGCTCGGCGGTGGCCGCGTCCACCAGTTCAGCGGTCTTGGCGGCCACGACGTGGGATCCGTCGAAGATGTCGTCGTATTCCAACAGGTCGGTCTCGAAAGCCAGCACCTGCTGGATCCGCAACGACCACTGCTGGTCCCACGGCCGCGGCAGGCCCAGGGCCTCGTTCCACGCCGGCAGCTGGACAGCGCGGGCCCGTGCCCCCTTGGACAAGGTCACGCCGAGGGTTTCCAGCACGATGCGCTGAACGTTGTTCTCGGGTTGGCTCTCGGTGAGGCCGAGGGAGTTCACCTGCACGCCATAGCGGAAGCGGCGGAGCTTGGGATCGGCCACGCCGTACCGCTCGGCGCAGATGCGATCCCACATTTCGGTGAAGGCCCGCATCTTGCAGGTCTCCTCGACGAAGCGGATGCCGGCGTTCACGAAGAACGAGATCCGGCCGACCACGTCGGGCAGATCGTCAGGCGCGACTTGACCGGATTCGCGCACCGCGTCCAGTACGCCGATGGCGGTGGCCAGTGCGTACGCCAGTTCCTGAACGGGCGTGGCCCCCGCCTCTTGCAGGTGGTAGCTGCACACGTTGATCGGGTTCCACTTGGGGACGTGGCGCACCGTCCACGCCACCATGTCCACGATCAGGCGCCGGCTGGGGCCAGGCGGGAAGATGTAGGTGCCGCGGGAGAGATATTCCTTGACGATGTCGTTCTGCGTCGTGCCCGAGAGAACGGCTGGAGCGATGCCGTGATCCTCGGCGGTGGCGACGTAGAGGCCGAGCAGCCAGGCGGCCGTGGCGTTGATGGTCATCGACGTGTTCATCCGGTCGAGCGGAATGCCATTCAGGAGTTCGGCCATGTGGCCCCGGTGAACGACCGGCACGCCGACCTTGCCCACCTCTCCGGCCGCCGGGGGGGCGTCGGGGTCGTAGCCGGTCTGGGTGGGGAGGTCGAAGGCGATGGAGAGGCCGGTCTGACCTTTGGCCAGATTGGTGCGGTAGAGCTCGTTGGACGCCTTGGCGGAGGAGTGGCCGGCGTAGGTCCGCATGACCCACGGCTGGTCGCGCTGGCGCCTTTCCATGTCCAAGTTTCCCCCGGTTCGGCGGAGAGAGCCAACCGCCGGCGCGGCGGGCGGCGCGGCGGG
>CAXMLU010000115.1:0-4162 GCA_964194255.1 uncultured bacterium | reverse complement strand
GACGAGGCCGGCCTCGTCGTCCGGTGGCGGGACTACCTGGACCGCAAGCAGCCAGAGGACCAGATCCGGGCCGCGGTCAAGGCGTCGAAGGGTGGCGCTGGGTGAGGTAGGTGGCGTTGGTGGCCTTCGCTTCGGTGCGCCGAGTCCCACCGCTGCGCGGCGACACATCGACGTCGGCGGCCGACGCCCGCAAGGCCGCCACGGTGCACTGGTCTCGGGGCCGGGCAGCGAAGGGATCGAAGCGGAAATGGCGCATGGCGTTGCCGTGTGTGATCTTGGCGATCACATCCGACGCGAAGTCCGTCCCGGTCGCCTCCAGCGACTTCCACAGCATCTCCGGCGAGGTGGGCCACGTCGAATCCGAGTGCGGATAGTCGGACTCCCAACAGACCGTGTCCACACCGACCCGGTCCAGGATGGCCACGCCGGTGGGGTCGTCGATGAAGCAGGTGACGATCCGATCCCTGAACACTTCACTCGGCAATCGGCCACCGAAGTCCTGGCCCGTCCACCGGTGATGCCGGGTGTAGATCCAGTCAATGCGGTCGAGGAAGTACGGGATCCACCCGATGCCACCCTCGGAGAGGGCGATCTTGAGCTCGGGGAACTTGCGCAGTACCGGCGACCACATGAGGTCGGCGGCGGCCTGGACGATGTTGATGGGCTGGAGGGTGATGAGCACATCGATCGGTGCCTCGACGGAAGTGACGACAAGCGTCGACGACGAGCCGATATGCAGGCACACGATGGTGCCTTCGTCCACGCATGCCTGCCAGAAGGGATCCCAGTGGGCATTGTGCAGGCTCGGCAGTCTGAGCTTCTCGGGATTCTCGGAGAACGTGACCGCGTGGCAGCCCTTGGCCGCGACCCGTCGGACCTCGGCGGCCATGAGCTCGGGATCCCAGATGGGCGGCAGGGCCAACGGGATGAAGCGCCCCGGGTAGGAGTCGCACCACTCGTCGATGTGCCAGTCGTTGTACGCCTGCAAGATGGCGAGAGCCGCTTCCTTGTCTTTCGAGCGAGCGAAGAGCTGGCCGCAGAGGTTGGGGAAAGACGGGAAGCACAATGAGCCGAGCACACCGTTGGCGTCCATGTCCCTGACCCGCTGGTGGATGTCATAGCAACCGGGGCGCAGTTCGTCGAAGGAGGTCGGCTCCATCCCGTACTCCTCGGGGGGCCGTCCGGCCACCGCGTTGAGCCCGATATTGGGAATCTCCTTGCCCTCGTAGAGCCACACGTCCGATCCGTCGTCGCGCCGCACTACGCGTGGAGCCACGTCCCGCCATCGCTCCGCCAGGTGTCCGTCGAACAGATCGGGGGGTTCGACGACGTGATCGTCAACGCTGATGAGGATCAGATCTTCCAAACCTGACACGTATGTCACGCTAGCCGTCGGTGGCACTAGCCTGCGGCCGTCATGCAGGAGATGGCCCTCGAGGGCGTACGGGTTCTGGACTTCACCCGGCTCGGTTTCGGGCCCCAGGCCACGCTGATCCTGGGGTGTCTCGGAGCCGAGGTGATCCGGGTGGAGAGCAGCCGCCACCCGGATGGGGTGCGGGTCATCCCTCCGCTCATCCCGGCGGCGGGGGAGAAGGGGGAGGGCTTCGGCGGGGCCTCATTGGCGGCAGCCGCCGCGGCGGGCAGCTTCAACCGGGGCGGGACCTTCTACAAGTACAACACGGGCGGCAAAAAGAGCATCACCATCGACGCCCGCCACCCGGAAGGCCTTGCCTTGCTGAAGCGGCTGGTGGCGGTGTCGGACGTGGTGACCGAGAGCTTTGCGGCCGGGACGCTGGCGCGGTGGGGCCTGGGCTACGACGTGCTCAAGAGCGTCAGGCCCGACGTGATCTACGTGTCGATGTGTGGATTCGGCCACGCCGGGCCCGACGCCAGCCACGTGACGATGGGGCCGACCGCCCAGGCGCTGACCGGACTCACCGCGCTGGTCGGTCTTCCTGGGCGCCCGCCGGCCGGGTGGTCGTTCTCGTACCTGGACCACGTCGGCGGCTATCTCGGGGCGGTCGCCGTCCTGCACGCGCTGCGCTACCGGCGGCGTACGGGGGAAGGCCAGCATGTCGACGTCACACAGCTCGAGCCGGCGACGGTCCTGGCCGGGCCGCTCCTGCTCGACTACCTGGTCAACGGCCGTTCCACTCGCCGCCCTGGCTTTCCGCCGGGGAACCGGCGGCTGCATCCGGCGGGAGCCCCGCAGGGCGCCTACCGGTGCCAAGGCGAGGACCAGTGGGTGGTTATCTCCTGCTCTTCCGACGCGCACTGGGAGGGGTTGGTGAAGGCCTTGGGCCAGCCCGCTTGGGCCGACGAACTGGCCGCGCCCGATGTCCGAATGGCCAGGCTCGACGCCCTCGACGGCTGGGTCGAGGAGTGGACGCTCCAACAGGACAAGTACGAGGCCATGCATCACCTCCAGGCTCACGGTGTGCCCGCCGGGGCGGTACAGGACGCCGCCGACCGGCTCGAGCGCGATCCGCAGTTGGCCGCCCGAGGGCACTTCACCCGCCTGCGTTCGACCGAGGTCGGTGAGCTGCCGCTCGAGGGGGTGCCGGTGCGGATGTCGGCGACGCCGCCGCACACCGGGGGCCGTATCCGGCGCGGACCGCCTGACCTCGGTGAGGACACGGAGGCCGTGCTCGGCGATCTGCTGGGCGTGAGCGGCGCGGAGGTGGCCGGCCTGCGAGACCGCGGCGTGCTCACATGAAGGTGCTCGAGTTGGTGGACGACAGCGCCGAATATTGCGGGCGACTGCTGGCCGGACTTGGCTTAGACGTCATCAAGCTGGAGCCTCCAGAGGGGGCGCTGTCGCGGCGCCGGGGTCCGTTCGTGGACGGCACCGACGACAGCCTCCATTTTCGCCACTACAACGTGGGGAAAGGGTCGGTTGTGGTGCGCACCGACGATGACATCCGCCGGCAGTGCGAGGACGCCGACGTCTTGATCCACACGTTGCGCAAGTCTGAGGCCGACGGGCGCGGCCTGGAGCCCGAGCGCTTGCTTGGCGTGAATCCGGCGTTGGTGGTCTGCGCCATCACGCCCTTCGGTCAGAGCGGGCCGTGGGCCGAGTACCTGGCCGACGATCTCGTACTGATGGCGTTGGGCGGGTCGATGGCGGCATGCGGCTACGGCCCGGCCGACCCGCCGCTGGCCTGTTACGGCGATCAGGCGTGGCACACCACCAACACCTATGCCGCCATCGCCATCCTGGCGGCCTTGTGGTGGCGCGACACGCCCACGGAAGCACCGGCCACCGAGAATCGTGGTCAGTTCATCGATGTGTCCGGACACGAGTGTTCGGCCTCGATGACGGAATGGCATGTGATGACCTATCTCTGCACCGGCCAGCCCATGCCTCGTTTCGCCCACGGCACCCTCGTGGCCACTGACGGTCGCCATGTCTGCGCCCTCACCCCCGACTTCCTCGGCCCGCACGTCTTCCGCAACCTGGTGGCCATCCTCGCGGCGGACGGCGTCGCTGGCCCGCTTTCCGAGCCGGACTTCGCCGATCCCGCCTACCGGGCGGGCCACTACGGCGAGGTGTACCGGGCCCTGAAGCGCCTGGCCGAGCGTCACGATGCGGATGAGCTGTACCGGCTGGGCCAGTCCGCCGGACTGCCGTGGGGAGTCGTGCGGGCCCCGGAGGAAGTCCTCGACGATCCCCACCTGCGCGCCCGGGGCCACTTCGTCGAGATCGACGGGATGACCCACGTCGGCGCGCCATTCCTGGCCGAGCGCGATCCGTTCCGCTTGACGCGAGGCGCACCCCGGATAGGACAGGACGGGTGAACGCCGGGCGGCGCGCCGTCATCGCCGGAGTGGCCACGTCCGACTACCCGACCCTGCCCCACCTGTCGGAGTTCCAGGTCCACGCCCAGGCGGCCGAACGGGCGCTGGCCGACGCCGGTCTGACCTTCACCGATGTCGACGGCTACGCCACCGCCGGGTTCTTTCCCATGTACGCCGCGCAGCTGTGCGAGTACTTCGGGCTGCGCCCCCGCTACCTCGATGAAACCAACGTGGGCGGCGCCTCGTTCGAGGTGCTCGTTGAGCATGCCGCCACCGCCGTTGAAGCCGGAGTGTGCGACGTGGTCCTGGTTAGCTATGGCAGCGTGCAGCTTTCGCAAATGGGCCGCCGCCTCGGTACTGGCGG
>CAXMLU010000114.1:0-4150 GCA_964194255.1 uncultured bacterium | reverse complement strand
AGAACGGCCGGGCACGGTCTATCCCTCGGTCAAGCCGAGGGACGTCTCATACTGTCCTACCCAGTCCCGACCTGCACATTTTCCCGGCCCCGGACGGCTCCGGATGTCACCGCACGCGTGGAAACGCGGGGACGCGTGTGGAAAACGCGTGGACGGGACCGGGGCCGGCGGCTCCTTAGGCGAGCATCTGACTCGCCGTCAGAAAAGAAAGTCCGTACAAGTTGTTTTGTGTCACCAGTGCCGTCTCGCGGACACGAGATGACAGCGGCGCCATCCACTCTCGACATATCGCAGAAACCGGCGATGGCACGAGATGAGGGTGTCCTTCGGAAACGTCGCGACCTCTGGTATCCAAGGCGTATGAGCCAATCCCAACCCGCAGACCCCGACCGCTTCTACCGCAATCGCCAGGAGGACGTCGCCCCCCTGTCGCACCCGCCGGACCGTGCAGCGCGCCGCCTCGGTGTCAGCCGTTCGAGGGTCTTCGAACTGATGAAGGCTGGCGAATTGAAGTCCTTCCTGATCGGCGGGCGCCGCTACATCGCTGACTCCGAGCTGGCCGCGTTCGTCGAGCGGTGCAGCGCCTCTTCCGCCGCAGATGGGGCATGACCACCACCCAGCTCTCTCCGTCCCGCACAACTGACATCCATACGGATGTCCGGCTCGGCGGGCTCGAGATCGTGGTCAGGGAGTCAACCGGGCCGCTGGACTCGCCGCTGGGCACCGTCCTGCGGAAGTTGGAGGGCAAGATCGTCGACGGCAAGAAGATGGGCCTGATGGCCCGCTGGGAGTTCGGCCGCCGTCTGGTCGGGGGCCGCGGCGACAACAAGCAGTTGTCGAACGGGCTACTCGATGCGATCGTCGCCGAGTTGAAGATCGGCCGCAGCGAGATCAAGTACCGCATGCAGTTCGCCACCGTGTACCCGACCGAATCTGAAGTGGCCACCGCGGTGGCCACTTCACCGAGCTGGCGTCAGATCCGGGCCACGTTCCCCAAGCCGAGGCCGAGGCCGAAGACCTCATTGACGCCGCTCCCTGAGCTCACGTTCGCTCTACGCCAACTGAACGCCAACCTTGTCGCCCGGCGCCCGTATCTCAACGACCGGGAGATGGTCGAGCTCCGCCAGCTGGCCGCCTTCGTCGCCGAGATCGAGGCCGCATCCGCTGCCATCGCCGCCCTCGGAAACGTCGAGGCCAAGTGATGGGCTTCGAGGCGGTCTACACGAAGCCGGCCATTTGCGTGCCCGTCGTAGAATAGAAGTAGAAGAAGAAATAGAAGACAAGAACCTCCGGACCGGCCCCGCCAAAGGGGCCAAGGTTCGGCATAGCGGTCGCGACCACCACCTGCCCTGCGGGCCCTGGGAAACCCTCGTCCAAGCGACGCCAGGTCCGGGACCAACCCGAGGCGCACGCCGGAGCGCACCGCCACTCAATGGCAGGCCCCACATGGGCCTCGTTCAAAGGACGGTAAAGCATGCCCCGACCCATCCCGCAGCCCGCCCGCGGTGTCCTGGCACTCCTGCCTGACGGCACAAACCGTTGGGTCGCCTCCGAGTACAGGTGCTCCGAGGATTACGTGAGCCGCGTTTTGCGCGGCCAGATCGAAGCGTCGCCAGCGTTCAAAGCGTTCTTGTCGGAGTTGCTCGGCAAGCCGGTGTCGGAGTTGTTCCGGGACGAACTGTGACCCCGGAACGACGGCGGCGCCCCCGTGGAGGGGACGCCGAAATCGCACATCAGGGGCCGCAAACCCAAGCTGAGGATAGCGGATCGAACAGCCAGCCGCACGACACTGAACGGCTCCGACTGATTCTCGGCGACTCGAGGGCGAGGGCGCGTTCCGCGCAGCGTGTCCTCAGGGCCGTTCACTCCGATCCGGTCGGTTGGGATGGCGACCTGCTGCTCCCCGAGATAGTCAGCCTGCTCGGTCGTGTCGCCTTGGACTTGAGTGTCCTCGAGCGTGACCTGGACCTGGAGAGGTCGGCATGAACGAGTTCCTCGACGCCGCCCTCGACTACGCGGGACGCGGGTGGCCGGTTTTCCCGGTCCACTCGTGGACCGGGAACGCGTGCACCTGCGCGAAATCCGACTGTGAGCACCCCGCCAAACATCCCCGAACCGGGCACGGACTTTTAGATGCCACGACCGACGCCGGTCTGATCGGAGGCTGGTGGGCGCGCTGGCCGAACGCCAACATCGGCGTGCGGACCGGTGTCATGTTCGACGTGTTGGACGTCGATGGCGGCCAGACCGGCATAGACGCCCTCTCAGCGGCCTGTAATGCCGCCGGCGGCGACCTGGGTGCCGGGCCGTGGGTCCTCACCGGTGGCGGAGGGCATCACCTCTACTACCGGCCGGCGGGTATCAACTGCCGGCCCGGGTTCCTCGAAAAGGTCGACTGGAAGGGCGACGGCGGCTACGTGATCATGCCCCCGTCCCAGCACGCCTCCGGGCGGCGCTACCAGTGGGCGACAGCCGCTCTCCTGGAGGACATCGGCGAGACTTCGACGGGCGGCGACAACGGACCGGACGCTCCGTTGCAGGCTGCGCCGGGCTGGCTGGTCGACCTTCTTAGACCGCAGGCGGTTCAACGGCCGGCCAACGTCGTGCCGATCAGCGAGGCTCGGCGTGGGACGTACGGGCGAGCCGCCCTCGGCGCCGAATGCGAACTTGTCGCGCGTGCGGTGGAGGGCGCCCGCAACGACACGCTGCACAAGGCGGCGTTTCGCATGGGGCAGCTCATGGCCGCCGGCCGCATCGACGCCTACCAGGTGTGCGTGGCCCTGGGGACAGCCGGCCAGGTCTGCGGGCTTGGGGTTCCCGAAATCGAAGCGACCATCGCATCCGGTATCAGCGCCGGACTCAAAGCACCAAGAGGAGTTGCGTCATGAGTTCGGCCATCGACCCGGACCACATCCTCAAGTTGATCGATGGCGGGCAGCGGACAGACGGGGGCAGGAGCGACGACAGCGAGGCTCAGAGCGACGACAGCGAGGCTCAGAGCTGGCAGCAGCCCGTCGACCTCGGCCCGATCCTGGACGCCATCCACGACGGGAACGTCGACCGGCCAGCCCCGACCATCGGCAGACGGGGCGACGGGGCCGCCCTGTTCTACCCGGGGCGGGTCAACGGGCTGATCGCCGAGTCCGGTGATGGCAAGACCTGGGCCGCGCTCCATGCCGTCGCACAGGAAATCCTCGACGAACACCACGTGGTGTATCTGGACTTCGAGGACACCGCCGATGGCATCGTGTGCCGGCTGCTCGACCTCGGCGTGGACGAGAAGACGATCCTCGCGAACTTCCACTACTTCAGTATCGACGACCCCTACAACGTCGCAGCCCAGGAGGCGTTCGAGGAGTTCGTGACCGAATGGCAGCCGACCCTGGTGGTCATCGACTCCACGGGCGAGTCGATGGCGTTGGACAACGTCAAACCCAACGACGACGACTCCGTGGCCCGATGGAACCGCCGACTCCCGAGACGCGTGGCCCGGCTCGGCCCCGCCGTACTCATCCTCGACCATCTGGCTAAGTCCCCGGTGGGACGCGGCCTGCACGCCATCGGCAGCCAGCGGAAGCGGGCCGGGATCACCGGGGCCTCCTACCTCATGGAGGTGGTCCATGAGTTCGGCGCCGGGCGGCGCGGTGTGGCCAAGCTGATCGTCGCCAAGGACCGCAACGGCACCTATGTGCGGGGGTCGAAGGCGGCGGAGTTCGTGCTCGACGCCACCAGCGACCCGATCGCCGCCCAGCTCGTGGCTCCCGCTCTGTCCGAGGGCGGCTTCCGGCCGACCGTGCTCATGGAACGGATCAGCAGGTTCGTGGAGCAGAACCCGGCCATCTCGAAAAACGGGGTGCAGCTCGGCGTGAAGGGCGATGACAAGGCCAAGCGGCTCGCCATCGAAATCCTCACCGCCGAGCGGTACATCGACGTCACCAAGGCCGGGGGCGCTCACATCCTCGCCTCGATTCGGGCCTACCGGGAAGACCATGAAACAACATGATATGCAGCTACTTCGGTGGTTCGGTGGAGTTCGGTGCGACCTCGGCGCACCGAGACCTCGGTGGTTCGGTGCTTCGGTGACTAACACCGAGCACCGATCCACCGAAGTAGGCCCTGGCTGGGTGTTGAGCGACACGCTCGTTGAGGA
>CAXMLU010000113.1:0-7169 GCA_964194255.1 uncultured bacterium | reverse complement strand
CTCGACGAGCCGACGAACCATCTCGACCTGGCCGCCATCGAACAGTTGGAGGAAGCCCTGGCCGGCTTCGACGGGACGCTGCTCCTTGTCACCCACGACCGGCGCTTCCTCGAGAGCATTGCCGTGACCCGGACCATCGAGGTCGAAGGCGGGAAGGTGACCGTCCCCGCCTGAACTGGGCGAGCGACGGGCGGCGCCCTACGAGCGCCCGTAACCGTTGGGATGGGTGCGATGCCAGCGCCAGGCCGTCTCAATCATGGGGTCGAGTTCGGTGTACCGGGGCGACCAGCCCAGTTCGTTCCGGATGCGCGTGGAGTCAGCCACCAGCGCGCTCGGGTCGCCGAGCCGGCGGGGAACTACGACCCGTGGAACAGGCCGGCCCACCATTCGGTCGACGCCATCCAGCATCTCCTTGACGCTGAAGCCCTTGCCGACACCGACGTTGTAGGCCCGGCTGGGCGCGCCGTCGGCGAGAGAACGCAGGGCCAGGATATGAGCCGCGGCCAGGTCGCAGACGTGGATGTAGTCGCGTATGCAGGTGCCGTCCGGGGTCGGCCAGTCGGTACCAAAGACCTGCACGTGCTCCCGCTGGCCCAGGCCGGCCAGCATGGCGATGGTAAGCAGATGCGTCTTGGATCGGTGATCGGCGCCGATGTGGCCGTCCGGATGGGCGCCGCACGCGTTGAAATAGCGCAGCGACACCGACCGCAATCCGTAGGCCCGCTCGTAGGCGGCCAGCACCGCCTCGAACGCCAGCTTGGACTCGCCGTAGACGTTGGTCGGTGTCTTCGGTGCGTCTTCGCCGACAGGTAATTCGACGGGGTCGCCGTAGACCGCCGCCGTCGACGAGAACACCAGCGGGATGCTGCCGTGCTCGACCAGCGCATCGGCCAGGTTGAGCGAGGCCATCAGGTTGTTCCGGTAGAAGCGGCGAGGGTCGCTCATCGACTCGCCCGCCTCGATGGAACCGGCGAAGTGGACGACGGCGGCCGGCGAAAACGTGCGCAGCGCGTCGTCGAGGGCGGCCAGGTCGGCCAGGTCGCCCTCCACGAGCGGGACACCGTCCGGCAGGGCGGCACGATGGCCTGACGACAGGTTGTCGTAGACGACGACATCGAATCCGGCGTCGATCATGGCCAGGACGGTATGGGAGCCGATGTATCCGGCCCCGCCGGTGATAAAGATGAGCGGCACAGGCCGATGATGGCACGCCTGTAGATTCTCGCCTGCATGAAGATCTACACCCGAAAGGGCGATGACGGCACCACCGGGCTGCTCTACGGCGGTCGGGTCCGCAAGGATGCGCCCGCTATCGATGCTAACGGGGCCGTGGATGAGGCCCAAGCCGCGTTGGGTATAGCCCGAGCCGAAGCCGAACGAGGCTCGGAACTCGATGATCTGTTGATCGGCCTGGAACGCGACCTGTGGGTCCTCATGGCCGAGCTGGCCACCTCCGCTGAGAACCGCCACAAGCTGGAGGCAAGCGCGTCCCTCGTCAGCGCCGAGATGGTCGAACGGCTGGAGCCGCTCATCGACGAGCTGACCGGCCGCTTCCCCGCCGTGACCGAGTTTGTCGTCCCCGGCCAGAACCGGATTGCGGCCGCTCTCGACGTGGCCCGCACCGTCGTCCGTCGCGCCGAACGGCTGGCTCTCAGCGCCGCGGCCGAAGATTCTTACGTCGGCCCGTACCTCAATCGGCTGTCCGACCTACTGTGGACAATCGCCCGCTGGCAGGAGGGCACATCCCTGCCGACCCGATCCGAGCGAAAACGGGAGTGAGCATGTCGATCAGCTTCGCCGCCACCACCAATGTTCCCGCGGACATCGCCGCTCTCGGCGTGCCCGTCTACAGCGGTGACCGTCAGCTTCCCGCTTCGCCCGTCGAACTCGATGTCGCTTTCCTGGAGGCGTGCGGATTCGAGGGCAAGGTCGGCCAGGCCCAGGCGGTGTTGGCCGAGGACGGCTCGATCATCGTCGCCGTCGGCATGGGCGAACCCGAGGCGGTAACCGCCGACATCCTGCGCCGGGCGGCCGCTGCATTCGTGAAATCGGCGTGGCGGTCGGCGGTCACGGCCACCAACCTGGTCGATGCCGCCCCCAGCAACCTCGACAAGGCGGCCGCCGCTCAGGCTGTGGTCGAGGGCATCGCCCTGGCCGCCTACCGCTTCTCGACCTACAAGACCGAGAGCGAGCCCTGCCTGATCGAGAGCTGCGTCCTGGTCGGAGCCGAGCAGGCCGACCTCGCTGCGGGCGCGGCGCGGGGTGCAACGGTGGTCGAGGCGGTCATCCTGGCGCGCGATCTCGTCAACGAACCGGCCGGCGACATGACCCCGACCAGGCTGGCGCAGATCGCCACCGAGACCGCGGAGCGGACCGGGCTGAACGTGTCGGTTTGGGACGAGCCCACCATCGTCGCCGAGCGGTTGGGCGGGTTGTTGGGCGTGGCCCGGGGCTCCGACGAAGCGCCGCGGCTGGTGCAGCTCGTGTATGAGCCGTCCGGGGAAAGCCGGGGGACGATCGCCCTGGTGGGTAAGGGCATCACCTTCGACTCAGGCGGCCTTTCGCTCAAGACGGCCGACGGGATGATGACCATGAAGACTGACATGTCGGGCGCGGCGGCCGTGCTGGCCACCATGTCCGTGCTTCCCGCACTGGCGCCGGACGTGAAGGTCGTCGGCATCCTCCCGGTGACGGAGAACATGCCAGGCGGCCGGGCCATCAAGCCGGGCGACGTCCTCAAGATCCGCAACGGCAAGACGGTCGAGGTACTCAACACCGATGCCGAAGGACGGCTCGTGCTCGCCGACGGATTGTCGCTGGCCGTGGAGAGCCGACCCGACGCGGTCGTCGACATCGCCACGCTGACCGGAGCCGTCTCCGTGGCGTTGGGAAAGAAGGTGGCGGGCATGATGGGAACGTCCCAGCCCCTCGTGGACCAGATCCGGGATGCCTCGGGTAAAACCGGTGAGCTGTTCTGGCAACTTCCGCTCCCGGAGGAGTACCGCTGTCAGATCGACTCGGAGATCGCCGACATCAAGAACATTGGGACCCCGGCGGCCGGAGCCGGAACGATCACCGCGGCGTTGTTCCTGCGCGAGTTCGTCGGCGATGTGCCGTGGGCTCACCTCGACATCGCCGGGACGGCCCGCAGCGACACCGAGGAGCACTACCTGCCCAAGGGCGGCACCGGCTTCGGGGTGAGGACGCTCATCGAGTTGGTGAGCGCGTTCGAGAAACCGGTGCAGGGGTAGGGGAAAGGGCGCTCACCCGGGGCCATCAGCGAGGCTCAACGCCGCGTCGATGAGGGCCAGGTGGGCTTCCGCCGCCGGGATGTTGCCGAGCGCCTCGCCGGAGCGGGGATCGGCGGCCTCTCCGGCGAGGCCCAGAGAACCGGTGAGGGAGCACAACGTCTCCATCCTGGCGTGGGCCTCCTCCCACCGGCGCATACAGGCCAGCGCTTTCACGGCCTGGAACGACGCGGCCAGCGACGGCGGCCGGCCCGGAGGCAGCCCATCGTCGACTTCGGGCGGGTAGCGCTCGACCAGGGCCGGGCCCTGACCCAGCCGGGCGAGGACGCGGTCCACGGTGCGCTCGACCACGGGATGGTCGGCGGGCCACGGACCGCGCCAGGCGACGGCGAGCAGCGCCGCGTCGGGATGGTCAGCAGGGGAGGGGTCGCGCCGCAGTCCGCCGCCGACGGCGATGCCTTCGGCTTCCACCCAGGCCAGGAGCTGGCGGGACTCCTGCTGCCATCCGACCGCGTCGAGGTCCAACGGATTGCGGCGGCGGGCCTCGAGGACGGCGCGGTCAAGGGCGGCGGCCACGGCCAGGCGGTCACTGGTGAGCTCAGGAGGATCCCGCCAGTGCTCAGCCAGCCAATCGGCCAGGGCGACGGTCCCCTCCCAGGCCAGTTGCGGGTCGGCGGCGAGCAGCAGCGCGGCCTGGCCGGCCAGGTCGGGCTCGGTTGCGGCCGCCGCGCCGTAGCGGACGGGCTGCGAGCGGCGCCATCCCTGGAGGGGCACCTCCTCCTCATCGGCGACCGGACCGCCGTCGACGTCATGAACAGCCGCCAGTGGCAGATCGCTGGTCCGGACGAGCTCGGCCAGCCACTGGCGGTGCCGGTCGGCGTCGTTCTCGAGTCCTGCCGCCCTCAACACCATGGCCGCCAGCGCCGCATCACCGGTCCGGCACAGGCGGCCGTCCCAGTTGCGTTCGCCGCCGGGTTGCTCCGGCAGCGATGAGGTCGGCGCCGCGATCAGTCCGCCGCCCGATGGCGTGAGGGCGCGGACGACCAGGAGGGAGCGGGCGACCGCGGCCGCGTACGGTCCGTCGTAGATGAGCCCGGCCAACTGGCTGCGCCACGCCCGCGCCGCCGTCTCGAGCGCGTCGAGGGCGGCGTCGGGGGACAGGGGCCGGTGATGGTCGTCATGCGGATCATCGACGGTCACCACCAGGCGTTGTCCCGGCTCGAGGATGGTGTGGCCACGGAAGCACCGGCGGTCGCCCACCGCCTCCATCGGAATGCCGGTCTGGACCAGGAATCCCGCCCCGGCCGCGCCGGCCGACCAACCGCTAAGGGCCGGCGACAACTCCACTTCGACCTCGACCGGGCCGGAGAGGGCGGTCACGACCCGGACGATCCGGCCGGATGGGGTGTGGCCCTCGCCCTCCCATGCGAACAGATCGGCCACCTCCACCGCGCCGCCCGCCCCGTGCAGCACCGTCCGCAGCACGTTGGTCTCTGGCTCGTACTGCTGCCGGCCGGCGACCGGGCCCTCCAGCCGGGCGTGGGCGGCGGGCGGGCTCGGCGGTCCGATTCGCAGTCCGCCGCCGTTAGGGTCGAGGAGCCCGAAGAGGGTGGGCCGGGCCGCGAATCCGCCCTTGCACCACCAGTCAAGCGTGCCGTCCGCAGCCACCAAGGCGGCGGTCACGGTGTCTCCGATCAGCCCGCGCTCCAGCAGCCCGAGCCGGTCGCCGCCTCCGATCAAGCCCCCACGCCGACGACCTTGACCTGTAGGGTGCCGCTGGGCGCCTCGTAGGTCACGACGTCACCCTCCTTCTTGCCAACGAGCGCCTGGCCGAGGGGGGAGCTCGGCGAGATCACGGAGAGGTCCTCCCGCCGCTCTTCGATCGAGCCGATCAGATACCGCTCGGCCTCGCTGTCGCTGTCGCCTTCGTACGTCAGCGTGACGATCGAGCCGGTCGAGATGGTGCCCGTCGGCGTTGTCGTCTCATCGACGATGACGGCGTCCATCAGCACCTGCTGGAGCTGGCGTATCCGCGCCTCCATTTTGCCCTGAGAGTCCTTGGCGGCGTGATAGTCCCCGTTTTCGGAAAGGTCGCCGAGGGCCCGGGCGGCCTCGATGGCTCGGGCGATCTCCACCCGGCCCCGGGTGGTGAGATCCTCAAGCTCGGCCTGGAGCCGATCATGGGTCTCCCGCGAAAGGTGGGTCTCGCTCATGGTCCGAGGCTACTGCGGTGCTGGCCAGGACTCCGACGAGGTTGACGCGCCCCCCTCGGTTCAGAGACACTTACGTTGCTGTGTCCACTTTCACGAGCATCGTAATTATCGAGTAGCGCACGCCGACTCCGGTGTGCGCGTCCTGCCGTCCACTTTGTGGGCGGTTTTCTTTTTCCAGAGGACGTACGTGGCCGCTTACAAGATCGGGGTCATTGCCGGGGACGGCATCGGGCCCGAGGTGATTGCCGAGGCGTTGAAGGTGGCTCGCGCCGCGGGCGCCGAACTGACGACCGTCGACTACGACCTGGGCGGAGCCCGGTATCTGCGCACGGGTGACGTGCTCCCCCACGCCGTCCTCGACGAGCTGCGCGGTTTCGACGCCATCCTCCTGGGAGCGGTGGGCACTCCCGATGTCCCTCCCGGGGTGCTGGAGCGGGGCCTGTTGTTGCGGCTTCGATTCGAGCTTGACCTGTATGTGAACCTTCGCCCGTTCTGGGCACCTCCGCGGGTGGACTTCACGGTGATCCGCGAGAACACCGAGGGCACCTACGCTGGCGAGGGCGGTTTCCTGCGAAAAGGAACCCCTCACGAGGTAGCCACGCAGGGATCGGTCAACACCCGTAGAGGAGTGGAGCGCTGTATTCGTTACGCCTTCGACCTGGCCCGAAGCCGGACAAGGAAGCATTTGACGCTCGTGCACAAGACGAACGTGCTGACCTTCGCCGGCGATCTCTGGCAGCGGACGTTCGATGAGGTACGACCCGACTATCCCGATGTGGCCACGGCCTACAACCATGTCGACGCGGCCTGCATGTACTTCGTCGAGTCACCGGAGCGTTACGACGTGATCGTCACGGACAACCTGTTCGGGGACATCCTGACGGACCTGGGCGGCGCGATATCCGGCGGCATCGGGCGGGCCGCCTCCGCCAATCTGAACCCGGATCGCACCGGCCCTTCGCTGTTCGAACCGGTGCACGGCTCGGCGCCTGACATCGCCGGCCAGAACAAAGCCAATCCCGTGGCGGCCATCACGTCGGCCGCCCTCATGCTCGAGTTCCTAGGCGCAGGCGGCCCGGCCGCCCGCATCACCAAAGCCGTGTCCGAGGCGACCATCGCCGACCTGACTGGCTCCACCACCGAAATCGGCGATCACCTCGCAGGAAGGGTCTGACCAATGCCATTGCAGAAGACCGAGAAGATCTGGATGGACGGCGAGCTCGTCAATTGGGACGACGCAAACATCCACATCCTCACGCACACGCTTCACTATGGCTCGGGCGTCTTCGAGGGGATCCGCGCCTACGCGACGGCGCGCGGCCCGGCCGTGTTCCGGCTCACCGACCACATCACCCGCCTGTTCAACTCGGCCAAGATCTTTTTCATCGACATCCCTTACACGCCGGCCGAGCTGGTCGAGGCCACCAAGCAGACGGTGAGGGTCAACGGCCTGGACGCTTGCTACATCCGCCCCATCGTGTACCTGGGCTATGGCGAGATGGGCCTCAATCCGCTGCCCTGCCCTGTTCGGGTGTCGATCGCGGTGTGGCCGTGGGGCACTTATCTGGGTGACGACGGCATCGCCAACGGTGTCCGCTGCAAGATCAGCTCCTGGCAGCGTCACGACCCCAACTCCATGCCTCCCGCCGCCAAGGGCACCGGCATGTACATCAACTCGTCGATGGCCAAGGTCGAGGCGCTCAAGGCC
>CAXMLU010000112.1:0-10541 GCA_964194255.1 uncultured bacterium | reverse complement strand
CGTCGGGTCCGACGACCTCGACCGTCCCGTCGAGCTCCACCATCGGCAACCGGCGGCGGGCCGCGGCGAGGGCGTCGCCCTCGCGGGTGTCACGAACTCGGCGATCGGGGCGGCTCCGCTCAACGCGCCGCGCGGCGGCACGGGCTTCCCGGGTGCGGAGCGAGCATAAGGACATCTGGGCCTCAACTACCAGCGACCGTGACGGCAGGTCATCATGGTTTTCCCATCTGCTGCGCTCCCTGCCCAGGGCTCGAACCGGCGACGGGCCGCGTACGCGGCTGCGATGAGTTGGGCTCCTGGGTATCGTCTCCTTCAGCATGCCGTACGCCAACGTCAACGGGCTCCGCCTCTATTACGAGCAGCACGGCGAGGGACCGCCGCTCGTGCTCCTCCACGGCGGCCTGACCACCGTTCGAGCTCAGCTTCGGGGCAGCCATGCCAATCCTCGCCGAGCACCACCGGGTCATCGCCGTGGAACTCCAGGGCCACGGCCGCACAGCCGACATCGACCGGCCCATGACCTTCGAGCATCTCGCCGCCGACGTGGTGGGCCTGCTCGACCACCTCGGCATCGGGCGGGCCGATGTGTTCGGGTTTAGCCTCGGTGGACTCGCGACCTACGAGCTGCTCGTGCACCATCCGGGTCGGATTCGTCGGGCGGTCGTGGCCTCGGCCGACCACCGCAACGACCGCGCCGGCGAGGTCCTCCCCGAGCGCCTCCCAACGGAAGCCGACTTCGCTGCCATGCGCGATGCTTACGCCGCGGTGGCGCCCGACCCGGCCCACTTCGAGGCGTTCGCCGAGAAGACAGTGGCGATGGTCCACGGCTGCGACGGATGGACCGACGACCAGCTGCGCGGCATCGAGGCGCCGGTGTTGGTACTAATCGGTGATACCGACTTCATCCTCGTCCCGGACGCGGCCGAGGCCGCCGAGCTCATGCCCCACGGCCAGCTCGCCGTCCTCCCGGGGACGACCCACATGGACATGACCCGCAGCGAGTTGGTCGCCGCCGTGGTGGAGGCGTTCCTCCGGCGCTAGAGCCGGTCGCCTCGCCGATTCGGTGAGCACGGTCAATAGGGCCTGGGGACGCGTATGGGTGTCTATCCACAGCAGGTCAGGGCACGATGCGTAGCTACGGTGCGCGGCGGAGGGCGCTTGCGAAACGCCAGCTACGCAACGGGCATCACTGCGCTGCGCCGCATTTCGTGTGGCATGCGTTGCAATCCCCACGCAGTCTCGGGTCCGCAGATTGGACGGTGGCAGACCATCGTCGACTGGCGAGTCGTAGGCGGTCCCGACGGGCGCTTCGTCGAGTGAAAGCCGCTTCCTTTCTCCGCTCCGGCCAGGCGGGCCAACTCTTCGCCACCTCTGGCCCGGACATCGGGCGGCCAGTCCCAAAGACGGTGGTCGCCGATGTCTATGGCGATCACCTCCGCCGCGCCTCGCCGCTCCAACTCAAAGGCGTGGAAGCCGTCGTAGGTCCCGACATCGAGGCAGCGCTTGCCTCTGACATCGGGCCAGGGCATCCGATCAGATGATCGGCCGGAGATCGAACCACCCCGGCGTGACGACGTCCGGAGCCAGTTCGAGGGTGTGATACCAGACCCTGTTCGACGCCACCAATCCCCTCAAATCGGTCTTGCCACGGCGAGGGACGGTATCAGGGCGGCTCATCGCCGGCTTGACCGATTCTGACCAGGGGTAAAGAACGACAGACGGCTCGATGCGGAGAGGAGCCACATGAGCGATCCGATCCCAATGCCACCCGACCCTTTCCTGCCCATCGCGCCACCTCAGCCGGATCCCTTCCCCGATCCTTCGGCGCCCGAGCCCATTCCCGTCGATCCGAGGCCGGGAGGGCTGCCCGACCCCGCTCCCGCCTGACGACCCCGTCACCATCGGTCCTCCGGCGGTGGCCAAATCGCACCGGTTGTCGATCGAGGCGTAGCGTCGTATGCGTAGAGGAGGTCCGCACGATGCGGTTCCGAGATCGGGCCGACGCGGGGCGACATTTGGCGGAGCGGTTGCGAGAGGTGCCGCTTACGTCGCCCGTGGTCCTTGGCCTTCCGCGGGGCGGCATACCCGTCGCGGCCGAGGTGGCGCGGGCGCTGGGCGCTCCCTTGGAGGTATTCGTCGCTCGCAAGGTTGGAACGCCGGGTCATGAGGAACTGGGCATCGGCGCAGTGGCCGAGGGCCTCGACGAGCCGGTCGTGTCCGACACGGCGCGCCAACTCGGCGTCAGTGGCGCAGATATGCGCGCGCTGGCCGAGCCTGCCCATCGGGAGCTGTGCCGACGGGTCGCGCTCTACCGCGGCAACCGCCCTCTGCCGGAACTGACAGGAAGGAATGTGGTCCTGGTCGACGATGGGCTGGCGACGGGGGTGACGGCGGAGGCGGCCCTACGCGCGTTGCGCCGCTGGCGGCCGGGCCGACTGGTCTTGGCCGTACCGGTGTGTGCCCGGGAGACCGCGGCCCGGATCGCCAACGTGGCCGACGAGGTGGTGTGCGTCGAGGCGCCTGCCCACTTCTATGCGGTCGGGGAGTGGTACGAGGACTTCTCCCAGACCACCGACCAGGAGGTGTTGAACCTCTTGGAGAAGGCGCATGCCGTGTCCGAGAACGGCGACGACGCGCCTTGACGCGGCAAGAACCTCAGACAACCGGTGATGTGCGCAGCGGCGGAAACCGCCGGCCAAAGCCCTTCGCGGCCACCTGGAACAGCGCCATCTCGTCGGGAATGCCGCGCAACCGGTACTGACCGAGATTTCTGAACCGCTCACCCGGCGCGAGCGATCCCTTGAGTGCCGTGCGCGTGTCACCGGAAATGACGATCTGTCCTCCGTGGGCCGCCGCGCATATCCGCGCCGCGATGTGGACCGCCATACCGATGTAGTTCTGCTCGGCCAGCGTCGGATAGCCGCTGTGGATCCCGGCCCTGACGCGTACGTCGAGGTCGTCGACCCAGGTTCTCGCTCGGAGTTCGCGCTGCATGGTCATCGCCGCGTCGAGGGCCGATGCGGGAAGCTCGAAGACCGCGAAGAACTCGTCGGCTCGAGCCTCTACGACCTTACCGTCGAGGCTCATGGCGGTACGCCGGAGGATGCCTCGGACGTCGTCAATCAGTTCACGGTAGCGATCGTCAAGATGTCCCACCAGAGCGGTGGACCCCTCGATGTCGGTCATCAGCATGGTCACGAACCCGGACGGAAGAACGACCGGCGCGGGGGTTCGGGCCTGACTGACCTGCCGCTCGGATTGGAGCTGGCCGGTGATGAACCCGATCGGCACGATCTTGTGCTTCTTGGCCGCGTTCAGCAGCCTCTTGCGAGCGCGGTCGCGGGCATCTTCGTCTTCAAAGGTGACCTGGTTGAATCGGGCCAAGGCATTGCGCACATGGGCCGCGTCGTATATCGGTAGCCGGCGCTGGCCACGCGAGTCCACGTAGGCAAAGCCGCTGTCCGGAAGCTTGGCTCGGTTGGCTGAATCGAGTCGGGCCAACTCAGTCCTTGTGAACGTTCTTGTACTTGCTGCGGTGGAACAGGAGCGGGTCGTTGTCGGCAACTTCGGCCTCTTCGACCCGACCCATGAGCATCACGTGATCGCCACCGTGGAACCAGTGCTCGAGCACACAGGCAAGGGTGGCGTGGCAGCCCTCGAGCATCGGGGCACCGTCCTCGGCCAGCCGGTACGGGACCCCTGCGAACTTGTCCTCGCTGGGCCGAGCGAACCTACCCGAGAGCTCCTGCTGCGCCGCGGACAGGATGTTCACCGCGAACGGCTGGCCGATACTGAATCCCCGCAGACTTGGAGAGTGTCGCTGGAGGCAGACCAGAACATACGGAGGGTCCAATGACACCGAGGTGAAGGAGTTCGCTGTGAAGCCGAGAAGCCGTCCGCTGTGATCGACGAGGGTCACGACCGTCACCCCCGTGGCCCACGACCCAACTGCCTGCTTGAAAAGATCGACCGTCACCATGCTGGCCTTGGGCACGTCGTGGTCGGGTGGCTCGGCTCGGTAGGGGTCGCTCAGGAAATGGTCGCTCACGAACCCTCCTCTTTCACCTCTGCCCGCGCTCAGGAGCGAGGCTTGATCTTGTCCGGGTCATAGAACGGGAACCGGACCACCGTGGCCGGGATGCGCTTTTGATGACCGTCGATCTTGCCGACCTCGACGTCGGAGCCGAGAGCACCGTGCTCGACGCCCATTCGGCACAGCGCGATGTTCTTGGAGAGATACGGGGATCGAGTCCCGCTCGTGATGGTGCCCACCTGGTGACGGCCCACGTGGACGCAGTCGCCTCTGCTGGCGGGCTCGTTGCCGGCCAGCTCCAAGCCAACCAGCATCCGCTGGGGGTTGGCCTTACGAGCGATGAGGGCCTCCTTGCCCACGAAGTGATCCTCGTTGCCGAGCGCGACCGTGAAACCAATGCCGGCTTCGAACGGGTCAACCTGGTCGTCGAACTCGTATCCGGCGAATATCAGGCCCGCCTCGATGCGCAGCATGTCCAACGCATCCAATCCAAGCGGTGTGAGCCCATAGGGCTCTCCGGCCTCCCAGACAGCTTGCCAGACGGCCATCGCGTCACGCGGGTGGCACCACAGCTCGTAGCCGAGCTCACCCGAGTATCCGGTGCGGGAGACCACCAGAGGAACGCCGTCGAAGCCGCCGATACGAGCCACGGCAAATCGGAACCAGGTGAGCTCGTCGAAGGCCGGCTGGCTGGGCGGCGTCCACATGATGCGGCGGAGGACGTCGCCGCTAAGCGGTCCTTGCACGGCGATGTTGTGGAGTGAGTCGGTTGATTCCTTGACCCACACTCGGTAGCCCTCCCGCTCGGCCAGCTGGCGAAGCCACACCCCGTCGTACGGGTCACCGCCGACGAACCGGAACAGGTTGTCACCGAGGCGGAACACGGTCGCGTCATCGACCATCCCGCCGGTCTCGTAGCACATGGCCGTGTAGACGACTTGACCGACGGCGAGCTTGCGGATGTTGCGCGTGCAGGCCAGCTGCAAGAGGGCTTCGGCATCTGGTCCCGTGACCTCGAACTTTCGCAGCGGGCTGAGGTCCATGACCACGGCCTTCTCGCGACAGGCCCAGTACTCGGCCACCGCCCCTTCGGAAGAGAACGACGTGGGCAGCCAGAAGCCGCGATACTCGGTGACGCGTCGGGTGAGGGCTCCCCACGCCGGTTGGAACGAGGACTCCCGCGTCAACGTGGGTTCAGCGTCAGGGGTCACGCGGTGGGCCATCGCCTTCGTGAAGGTGCGATCGGCATCGTAGACGCGTACGTGGATGTCAGTCGGATTCCAGGCATTGGCTGGGCCGATGTCGTCGGGACATGCTGATGATGCCATCACCAGGTCGGTCATGGCTCGGAGCAGGACGTAGTCGCCCGGGCGGCTCCATGGCTCGTCGAGGAATATGGCGTTGGCCGCACCAATGGCCGTGTTGTACCAGAGGTTCACCGCCGGCCACCCCCGGCGGGGTGCGATGGCGAATGGCGATAGCGCCCCGTTGAAGTTGTCGGAGCAGTTGGCGTGTCCGGGATAGCCGAGATCCTCGTAGTACTTGGCGGTGCAGGCCGTGCCGAACGTGTCGTGGCGGCCGCAGGTGTCGCGCACCACTTCCAGCAGCGGCCGCATGTCCTGGTCGTAGTACTTGGCGTAAAGGCCCGGCATCGGGTAGGTCGCGCCCATGAGCGACCGGGTGGTGGTGAGGTCCATGCCTCGCTCGACGCTCTCGTGCAGCCGTTGCCGTGAGAAGGCAAGCAGGTCGGAGCATTGGCGTCCCTCGACGTCGATGATCTGGATCCATTGATTGGCCTTGACCTCATAGACCTCGGCCGTGGCCCGGGCGACCCGGAGGTCCAGGACCATGTCGCGCGCCAGCGGATCCGGCAGCACGGGCTCGAAGGTCGCCATCGGTGTAGCCCGCCGCACGATCACCAGCAATGCCGAAGGTGGGTTAGGACTTATATCGGTGACCACCATCTGCGCAGGACTCGCCGCGACTCGGCATACGGTCTCCGATTCCGCCTCGATGTCGGCTGTCTCGCCGGCCATTGACCACGGGCCAAACAGGTCGAGCTTCGCATCACGCTGACCGACCGCCTCCGGCCGCTCGAACTCGACGGTGGCCGGCTGCCGGCCGTCGAGGTCGGTGATGCCGAGGCGGTCCCCAGCCAGGAGGCGGAGTGTCACGCTCCCGCCGGGTGCCACGTAGTAGCGCTCGACCCCGGGTTCCGGGACGGCCAGACCGGGCATAAGCAGCCGCGGCTGTCGGTGTCCAGTGGTAATCGCCGCGCTCATGGCCGCTCCCGTTCTGTCCGTGGCCTAGGCCTTCACGGGCTCCTTGGTCTCCTGGTCGGCAGCCTCCGCCAGCAATCGATCGGCCAGCGCCCGTTTGCCGGCCGAGTCGAGCTTCTTGGTCTCGTTTTCTACCGCTCTCTGATTGTACGACTGGTTCCAGTAGTCGAGCACCTCGAAGCCCAACAGCGATGCCTTACCGACGAACTGGCGAAGGACCTCGTTGGTCGGCCCCATGACCCAACCCGCCTTGCCGTCACGCAGATACCGCTCCATCTCCATATCGCGCTTGTATGCCGAGCCCCCGCATGCGTGCAACATCACGTCGACCACCTTGGCCACATTCTTGGCCGCCGTGAACTTGATCTGCCAGGCCCAGTGAAGGAAATCGGCGCGGGCCGTCTCGCCGACCGCCAGAGTTCTGGTGTTGTGATCCGTCGCCTTGTCCATGGCCTGGGCGATCGCGTACGTGAACATTCGGCTGGCGTTGGTCTCGATGATGCCTTCTCCCACGTAGTCCTGGATGGTGGGGTAATCCGCCACCCGGAGCCCGACGTCCACGTGCTTCTTGCGAGTGGTGTGGCGCTTGGCGATATCGATGGCCCCAAGGGAGATGCCATTCCACACCGAGGAGGATCCGATGAGGAACCACGGGTCGACCGACTCATCGTTCGACGCGGCCCCGTCGCCCACGGGCCCGATGACCTGATCTTCGGGAAGTTCGCCGTCGATGTTGAGCGAGCCCGATTGATTGCCACGCAGGCCCAGGGCGTCCCACAGCTCCGGCTTCGCCTGAGCGTCCTTGGCATCGACCACGAACACCGACAGGTCGTCGTACCCCTTGAAGTCCGGGCTGGTGGTCTGCACCACGTAGAAGTCGGCGAATCCGGCCGAGGTGGTCCACGACGCCTTCTTGCGCACGTGGAACCCGCCGTCCACTCGCTCGGCACCCGACGAGATCGGGTACCAGAAGTGGCTGCCGGTCTCAGGGTCGGAGTAGGACAGGGTCCCGATCTTGCCGGAGTTGAGCGGCCGGATGTACTTGTCGATGAGGTGGGGAGTGGGGCGCAGCATGATGGCGTTCACGGCCCCCATGTGCATCACGTAGCACATGGCCGTCGATGCGCACCCGTATCGGGCAATGGTCTCGCAGACCATGGCGTAGCTCAAGTGATCCTCGCCCAGGCCGCCGTACTCGGTGGGCACCGTCAAGCCCAGGAATCCGTGCTCACCCAGCAGCTCCAGGTTTCGCCTCGGATACTCGAGGGTGTCATCGAAGCGCTTCGCGTTGGCGCGCATTTCCTTCTGCGACAGCTCGATGACGATGTCGCGTAGCTCACATTGACGGTCGGTCAAGATCCATTCCGGGTCCCACTCGTATCCGAGTCCCCAAAACGGTTCCGGACCCCACATTTTCTCAGGCATGGTTCTCCCCGTGTGGCGTTGATGAAAACGAACTCACGTGCTCAGCTCCAAGGGAACGGCGAGTGGCTCACGGGATGCAGCTTCCCCTCGGCATACCGCGAGAATGCGAACGGCGCCAACAGCGCCTGAGGATCGCCCAGCAGGTGCTTGGCGACGAGGGCGCCCACGCCGATCATCTTGTAGCCGTGGTTGGAATCGGCGATGACGTAGGCGTTTTCAGAGAACGTGTCGAACACGGGGAAGCTGTCGGGGGTAAAGCACCCGAGCCCGCCCGAGGGCTCATTCGACATCAGGCTGCTCTTGCCCTCGAACCGCTTGAGGCAATGGGCCAAAGCTGAAGTCCACATCCGCTTGAATCCGTCTCCGACGACGAAGTCGGGGCTGGCCGGGCCATACGGGTCGACGGCCACGTCGCTGAGAGGACGGTCGACGATGACGGGCATGGCCCCGCCCTGTACGCCTCCGAAGTTGAAGTCCGGCTTGAAATAAATGCCCCAAAGCTTGTCGGTGATCAATGATCCGTCGTCATCGGCGTAGAGCAGTGCGTCGGTGTCCACATGGATCACTGGCGGCATCCGCCCCTCATTGTCGACCAAGAAATTCGGGTCCACGCCCAGCGTGCCCTCCTCGAGGGCCCAGTAGGTCCACATCGGCCGGTCGTAAAGTTTGCCGTCACGGCCCTTGACGGTGACGGTCTCCGGCAGGTGGAGCATGCTCCAGAAATCCCGGACCCACGGGCCGACCGCGATCACCACGTGCTCGCACCGCACTGTGCCCTGGTCGGTCTGCACTACCTTGACGGCGGTGCCGTCCATCTCGAAGCCGGTCACTCTCGTACGGGTGATGATGCGCACTCCCTGGGCGGCGGCCTTGGCCGCCAAGCCCAGCATGGAGGCCATGTTGTTGGCATAACCGCCCCGCTTCTCGTGGAGTACCGAGGTGATGCCTTTGGCCTGCCAGTCGTGGAAAACGCCCTGCATATAGAGGGCGCAGTCCGTCTCCCCCTCGATGAGCTGCGAGTCATACCCGATGGTGTGCTGCTGCTCGTAGATCTGGGCAACATCGGCGTGCATGATCTCGGGCGCGATCTGCATGTATCCGACTGGGTGGTAAGAGAAGGCGCTCATGTCGCTTTCCCAAACCCCCACCGAGTGCGCCATCAGCTCGCGCATGGCGGGCTGGAAGTAGTTGTTGCGCACGACCCCGCACGCGATGCCGGACGCCCCAGCACCGACATCTGACTTGTCGAGGACGACAATATCTGCGCCGGTGCCGCGCTGGTGTGCTTCGAGTTCTTTGGCCAGGTGGTAGGCGGTCGACAGTCCGTGCACACCGGCCCCGATCACGACGAAGCGGGCACCCTGCGGAACTGCCATTTGCATCCCTCACCCAATCTTGTCGTGTTTACCTGGGATGAACACCGTTTCCTCTGATTCTAATCGGATCCGACCGACAGGGGAAGCAAGGCGGGTCAATGCGGGGGGCCGTCGCGGGCCGGGCAGACACAGAAATGCGTGCTCTCGGGATCCCGAAGCACCCACCAGCCCGAGCCGCCTGATATGCGCTCGTCGACGTAGCCTTCGACGGTCGCGCCCAGCTTTTCGAGGCGGCGCACCTCGGCGGCGGGGTCGTCAACCCGGAGATCCAGGTGCACCCGGGACGTGCCGGCCGAGTGGGAGGAGACCTCTTGCACGATGACGACAAAGCCATCGGCTCCGCCCTTCGGACCCAACGCTCGGTACGGAGGGCGGTGGTAGCGCACCTCGTAGTGGAGAGCCGCGCACCAGAACGCGGCGCTGGCTGATGCGTCAACGGCGTCGATGGTGACTTCGACGGTAGCGGTCACAGTCGGGACGGTCTAGTGCAGGGGGGCTTCCCAGCCCTCGAGCACCGGGCTCGTCCAGTTGCCCCCAACCGTGGCCGATCCGGTGGCCCAGGGCCCGAGCTCGGGCTGGGCGAACTTGGCGTGCTTGGCCTTCAGCCGGATGCCATAGGAGTTGCCGGACTGAAGGTGCTTGAGGAGCACTTTGCGGGCCAGCTCGTCCTCGCGGCCGGGCGGAATGGGGAAGTAGATCTTCAGGAACGAGTTGGAGTAGCGATCGAACACGGCCGGCATGCCGTCCTCATGGAGCAGGGTGATGTCCTCCAGCCAGTTGAGGTCCTGGCCCGGCGTCCCCGCCACGAGGTCGACGTCCTCCACCAGAGATATGTCGTGCTGATAGGGGAACGACCTCCCCGCCAATTCCTCGGCGTCGATGCCGATTCTCGTGGTCAGGTGGCTGTCCGACATCTCAGACCCCTCCTTGATCGGAGACGAACTTCTCCAACAAGCCTTTGATCTCACCGAGGGCGCGCTCCTCGGTGATGCCGGGGATGTAGGTCGTACCGGCCAAGGGCACTTTGGCCATGGCCGAGGCCTCAACCGTGAGGGCGCAGAGATCCTCCGGTTCGAGGGAGTGGACATCCGTTTTGCCGCACGCCCGAGCCAGCATCTGCACTTCCAGGGTGAGCGTGTGGAGGAAGTTGTAGACCCGCACGGCGGCGTCGTCGACGACGAGTCGCTTGCGCAGCTCCACATCCTGGGTCGTGATCCCCACCGGGCAGCGGCCCGTGTGACAGTGGTAACACTGTCCGGCGGGCACTCCGACCGTCCCCTCGTAGTCCGTGATGCCGGGCAGCTCCTTGTTGCAGTTGAGCGCCATGAGCGCCGAGTGGCCGATGGCAATCGCGGTAGCGCCGAGGGCGAGGGCTTTAGCCACGTCACCCCCGTTGCGGATTCCGCCCGCCACGACCAGGTCTATCTC
>CAXMLU010000111.1:0-4254 GCA_964194255.1 uncultured bacterium | reverse complement strand
TCTCGCCCGTCTCGCCCGTCTCGCCGTCTCGCTGGGGCGCAGCCGGCCGGTAGCATCTTTGTATGCAAAGCAATGCGCTTCGTCAGACCAACGATGCTCTGGCGATCGTGCTGGGGAGTAGCGCCCCGTCCGATCACCGTGCGTTCGTCGACCTCATCGTCTCGCTGTTTGGTGAGCACCTCAACCCCGGCTTCCTCGAGGCCCGCAAATCGGTGACCGAAGCGGGGGACGAGGCCGCCGTCGAGTGGGAGGGCGAGGGGTCGCTCCTGCGGGACGCCACCGGCCGGACGTTCATCGACCTGCTCGGCGGCTATGGGATTTACAACCTCGGCATCCGCCAACCCGACGTGGTGGCGGCGGTGGAAGCCCAGTTGCACCGGTCGCCGCTCCACTCCCAGGAGCTGCTCGATCCACTGCGGGCGCTGTTCGCCTCCTGTCTGGCGGCCATCGCGCCGTGTGGGCTGACGCGGGCCTTTTTCTGCAACTCCGGGACCGAGGCGGTCGAGGCGGCCATGAAGCTGGCCATGTGGGTCACGGGCCGCCATCACTTTGTCGCCGCCGACAACGCGTTCCACGGCAAGACGCTCGGCGCGCTGTCGCTGATGGGCAAGGAGCGTTTCCGGGCTCCGTTCGAGCCGGCGCTGATTCGGTGCACGCGGGTGCCGTTCGGCGACGCCGGCGCCCTGGCTGAGGTCCTTGCGGCGATGGAGGCGGAAGGCGATCTGCCCGCCGCCGTCGTGCTGGAGCCGGTGCAGGGCGAGGCGGGCGCCATCGTTCCACCGGACGGGTACCTGGCCGAAGTCCGCCGCCTGTGCAACTCGATGGGGGTGCTGTTCATCGCCGACGAGGTGCAAACCTGCCTTGGCCGGACCGGCGCCATGTTTGCCGTCGACCACGCCGAGGTCGTGCCGGACATCGTGACGCTCGGAAAGTCGCTCGGCGGTGGTGTCCTTCCAGTGGGGGCCGTGATCTCCACGCCGGAGCTGTGGCGAGTGTGGGAGGCGGATCCGTTCATCCACTCCAACACCTTCGGCGGTAACCCGCTGGCGTGCGCAGCCGGCATCGCCGCGATCCATGTCACGGTTCGCGACGATCTCCCGGCGCAGGCGGCCAAGAAGGGCCAGCGCATCGCCCATGAGGTGGCGTCACTCGCTGAGCGGTATCCGTCGGTGCTCCACCAGGTGACCGGACAAGGCCTGCTGCTGGCCATGCACTTCTCCAGCAACGACATCGGCTATGCGGTGGCCACTGGGCTGTTCCGCCGCGGCGTACTCGTAGCCGGAACGACCGCCAACGCCCGCGCCGTACGCATCGAGCCGGCGCTGAACATCCCCGACGAGCTCATCGACGACGTGCTCGGCCGCCTGAAGGACACGTTGGCCGAGGTGGCGGGCGGGTCGTGACGCCCTGGGGCGGCGGGGCCGGCGGTGGCGGCGGTGGCGGCGGTCGTCAAAGTTGCGCGCGCGGGGATGTTTAGAACCCGCACACGGTCGCGCGCGCAGCAGCTGACCGGCGAGCTGAGGCGCAGTTCAGCCCGTCTCTGGTGGAGCGGGATTAGGCCACATGCGGACGGCGACGAGGGCGGCGAGGGCGGCCGCCCATAACGTCAACTCCGGGCCGTTCGACACGCCCCAGCTGTGGCGCCAATCGAAGGCCCAGGCCAGCCACACGAAGCCGACGAACGGCGGCAGGCTGAGGAGCGCCGACCTCGGCACGTCGCGGGTGATGGCCAGCGCCACGAAGAACGCCAACACGCCGACGGAGAAACCGAACGGGCAATAGGCGAGCACGAGAGCCAACACCGGCGCCTGGCCCTGGCCGCCACGGAACCCGAGCCAGGGTGGGGCCAGGTGAGCGGCCGCCGCGCTCAGCCCGGCCCAGAGCCCGGCTGACTGGTGACCGAGCAGCACCTGGTTGCTCGTAAACGCGACCGCCCCGAGGCTGAAGTGGCGGACGTGGCCGTGCCCGGGCGAGAACCGCTCGACGAGGTGCCAGGCGATGGTGGCGGCGGCCAGCACCTTCGCTGTATCGAGAACGGCGGCGAGGATGTCGGTGGCGCCGCCGGCCGGGTCGGCGCGCCGTGGCCGGTCGGGGTCGCCGGCCACTCCGGCCAGGAGCAAGCGGAGCTGCAATTCCAGACTGCCCCGCACCGTGTTCATCCGGCGGAGGTCCCGGCGCAACTGGCCCCTCGACCAGAGGAACCCGAACGGTATGGAGCCCAGCAGGTACGCCCCGATCACGCACCCCCCGGCCAGCAGGGCGACTCGGGTCATGCCGCCCCTGGACCGGCCGAGTCGGCATGAAGGGACCGCAGAAACGTCTCCGCCTCGGCGCGCTGCCGGGTGCGGCGCATGGGAGGCAGGGCCCGGACCAGGTCCCACCGGTATCCGGCACTGGCCAGGCGGGGGTCGAGCACCGCCACCACCCCCCGGTCGGTGGCCGATCGGATGAGGCGCCCAGCGCCCTGGGCCAGCAGGGTGGCGGCCCGTGGCAGGTCGACGAGGCGGAAGGCTTCGGGGCCAAGCCGGTCCCGGCGGGCTTGAAGGAGCGGTTCGTCTGGTCGGGGAAAAGGGATGCGGTCGATCGTGACGAGCGACAACGCTGGCCCGGGAACGTCGAGCCCCTGCCAAAACCCCATGGTGGCGAAGAGGCAGGACGATTCGTCGGCCGAGAACGCGGCCACCAGCGCCGGCTTCGGCAACTCGGACTGGGTCAGCACCCGGAAGGGCAGCGACGGGCGCAGCGCCTCGACGGCCGCCTCCATAGCCCGCCAACTGGTGAACAGGGCCAGCGTGCGGCCGCCCGCGGCTCGGATTAGCGCATCGAGGTCGGCGTGCATGGCCGCCATATACCCGGGTTGGCGCGGATCGGGGAGGTGGGCGGCGCAGTACAGCATGGCCTGCTCCTCGAAGGCGAACGGGCTCCCGGTGTTCAGCTCGTCGACCTTGTCGACCGGGATGCCGAGCCGCTCCACCAGATGAGGAGGAATGGTGGCGCTGGTCAAGATGGCGCTCACCTCACCCGCTGACCAGAGCGCGTCAGTAAGCGCGCCGCCCACGTCGACGGGCGCGATCCGCAGGACCGGCGTGTGGGCCGGCCCCTCCACCCAGGCCACGTGGGTGGCCGGCAGGTCGGCCACCAGAGCCAGGTCGCCGGCCAGATGCCCGCCCGCCTGGAGGGCCCGACTGCGACGGCCGGCCAGTTCGTCGTCGTCTTTGCGGCCGGCCCGCAATGAGCTCATGGCCTGGCTGACCCGCTGGCTGGCCACGGCCACGACCGCGGCCAGCCCGTCGCCGAGCCCGGGCGGCAGGCGCCGGCCGCGCCACGGCTCGAGGGCGCGTTCGAAGCGTTCGCCGCTGTCGGCCAAAGCGTCGAAGTGTTCGGCTGAGGCCGCCGCCGGCCGACCGTTGCGGGCCAGGGCGCGGAACCGGCCGGCGCCGAGCTCGAGCCCCAGGCTGGACGAGAACACGTCCTCGACTTCGTGGGCCTCGTCGAACACGACAACATCGTGCGGCGGGAGCAGATGACCGTCGCTGGCCAGGTGGGCCCCGTAGAGATGGGTGTTGACGACCACGACGTCGGCCTCCAGGGCCCGCTGGCGGGCCTGCTCGGCGAAACAGGTGGCGCCCGACGGACAGTTCGCCGCCCCCGGGCATTCCATGGCCGTGACGCTGAGCATCGACCAGGCTCGCGGGCTCGGCTCCACGTCGAGCTCGGCCCGATCACCGGTCTCGGCGGTCTGACCCCACGCCACCAGCCGGCGGACCTCGCGCCCGAACGGCCCGCTGGCCATGGCTGACTCACCGCCCGACGTTGGGTCGTCGTCCAGCACGAGCTGGTCTCCGCCGCCCATCACCTCGGCCGCCCGCTGGCGGCATAGGTAATTGGAGCGGCCCTTCAGCACCGCGAAGGTCACGGGCTTGCCCAGGTGGCTGGCCACGAACGGCAGGTCCTTGCCGGCCAGCTGGTCCTGGAGGGCCTTGGTCGCAGTGGCCACCACCACTTTCTGGCCGGAGAGGAGCGCGGGTATCAGGTAGGCGAGGCTCTTCCCCGTTCCCGTGCCGGCCTGCACCACCAGATGGCGGCTCTCTCCGATGGCCTTGGCCACGGCGTCGGCCATGTGCACCTGGCCCGGGCGTTCTTCTCCGCCGCCGGGCAGCGCCGCTCGCACCTGCGCGATCGCCTCGCCTACCGGTGTGCCCACGACAGGGACCGTACAGCGCGTACCGCCGCTGCCCGCCGCTGCCGCCGCCA
>CAXMLU010000110.1:0-2014 GCA_964194255.1 uncultured bacterium | reverse complement strand
GATCCACAGGTCTTGACTATTTCTCGCAGGCGCTTAACGGTGAGTTCAGCTCTCTACGAGCCGCCGAGCGCGACGGCGTAGAGCGAACCGCGCTGGGCGTTGTTGTATGCGAACCCAGCTTCCATAACCGCACCGCTGCCGATCGCCTCGAGGAGTGCGGCGGAGCCGTTCGAGTCTCGCAAGCGCGAGCGCCAGCCCACACCCGGATCGAGGCCGTCCCAGTACCCGCTTTCCCCGTTTCCGTACAGGAGGCAGTAGGAGCCGGCGGGCGGCGTGAAGTTCGTCGACGGAGACCTGGTGGTCGGGAACATCAAGTCGTGCGCGGTTGCCGTCACCGTGATGTCCGGCAGCCCTGCCACCTCGAGGAGAATCCAGGCTGCCAGTCCTCCGGCCACTGATTTCGAGAGCGCGGCCGTCGCCTCGACTGGACCGCCGGGCCAGCCGGTGCGACCCCACAGGGTCCCTTGGATCCGCCCGATCGTGTCGTTGCCCATCTCGGCCAGGAGGGTCCAGTGCTGACCGAACTGGTCGACGACTGCAGTGACGGTCGCGTCGTCATTTGGAACGATATTGGCCAGGACGGTACTGCCTGCATCTGGAGGCACCGCAAGCGATGGGCACGTCGATGTCGATCTCAGCGGAAGGCCGATCCCGAGGCCAGGGGCGTAGTAACGCATCTGCTCGCAGCGGGGAGCTCCGTCGGCGACACAACCGGACGGCTTGAGCGCCAGGATGGCCGCATAGCCTGAGGACGCGCCGGCGATAGACCAGGTCGCCTGCTGGTGAGCCGACAATGGGCCCGAGTCATTCAAGTCGGCTATGTAAAAGCCCTGGAAAGGATCGGCTACACGGAGGTTCCATCCGGGTGGTGCGGCCAGGAGCGGCTTGTTGCTGACGAGGACACTGACCAGTCGAACGTGGGGGCTGCAGACTTGGGTCGTCTTCACCGTCACGGCCGGCTCGACCGCGCGGCCGAAGCCGACGCTCTCAACCAACTCGAATCCGCCGGCGCCCGGGTACTCGAAAAGCGCCATCCGCATGCCGTTGATCGAGCTGACCGGAAAGGCGCTGAGCTCGCCGGTGACCATGGGCTGGCCACCCGGGTGGCGCTCCGCCAGCCAGACGTCTAGGCCTCGATTGTTGTCGAGGGAGACGTCGGCGTACCCGCCGACGACTCCCTCGCCGGCCTGCCTCCATCGACCGCCCGCCTCATCGGAGACCACGTGCTGGGTGGGGATGTTGGTGAACGGGTTACCGGAGCGACAGGTGATGGCGAGGAGTGTATTGCCGGGTGTTACCGGGTCGGGCATCCGAGCATGGCAGCGGATCCCGGCGCCGACCCACGGACCCACCGAGAATTGAACGAGCCCGGGGTTCACGACCGGCTCCGGCGCCATCGGCTTAGTTGTCGTGACCGGCGCAATTGGCGTGACAGGCGTAGTCGGTGCCAGCGGTGCGAACGGTGCTCTCGGCGGGACAGGGTTCTGCCATTTCTCCGCTGAAGCATGCCGGAGCCGAGGCTCGAAGGCGGCTAGCCCGAGCGTCACGACGGCGCTGCCAACGAACTGACGCCTGGTAAGGGCGCGGCCGGGCTCCTTGTCAGAGGTTTGTTCTCGCGTCACGGCAAGCGCCGTCCCGTCCGCATGTGAGTCTCTTCGGCCGACGGTGGCTGCACATAAAACAAACGGCGCTAACGCAACGAAAGCCCCTTAGACGTACTTGGTGACGAAAGCGCTTCGCACCTCGAGCGCCGCCACAATGAACATCCCGCTGAATGCGCTCCAAAAAGTGGAGACGACGATCGATCGAGGAGGCGGCCGGCCAGAACCTGCCGTCATCGCTCGTCGCGTCTACGTCCCAAGGGCGACGGCGTAAAGCGAACCCCGCTGATTATTGTCGTACGCTCCCTCGGCCACACCCTCCCGTCCGTGGCGGACCGAGATCCTCACCCTCCACGCCACCGGCACCAGCAACGGCCCCACCGAGGGTCTCAACCTGTTGGTCAAGAAGGTCA
>CAXMLU010000109.1:0-4966 GCA_964194255.1 uncultured bacterium | reverse complement strand
GCCTCGACGTGCTGGTCAACAACGCCGCCATCACGTTCGTGGGCGATCTCGACATCCCCTTGAAACGGCATGACCTGATCATGGAGGTCAATTTGCGGGCGCCGTTGATCGCTATCCGCGAAGCGGTCGGCGGCATGAAGGAGCGCGGTGAGGGCGCCATTGTGAACGTCTCGTCGGTAGCCGGCCTCTACCCCCACCCCGGTCTCATGTCGTACGGCATCGCCAAGGTTGGGCTCGAGCGGCTGACGGTCGACGTCGCCTGCCAACTCCAGCCTTGGAAGATCGCCGTCAACTGCTTCCGCATCGACGTCCCGGTGGCGTCGGAGGGATTCGTGGCCAATACGCCCGGTCAGGATCGTTCGACGTGGGAGCCGAGCGAGGTGGCCGCTGAGGGCATTATCTGGATGCTCCGCCAGCCGCCGGAGTACTCGGGCCGCCGGGAGAGCATGTATGCGCTGCGCCGGCGGGAGGGCATCATGGCCTCTCGGGCGGAGCGCGCGCCCGAGGGCCAGCCTCCGCCCACGGAGCTCTTCGACGGGCTGGCTCCGACGATTCCGACCACCTTCCGGGAGCCGTACCCGGACGTCGACCGGGAGAACTGACCGGACCCGACCTGGCCGCCCATACAGCTTGCATGATAGATACTCATTGCATTGAACCCGGGAGGGGAAACAGATGGCGTGGGATTTCAGTACCGAGCCCGAGTTCGAGGAGAAGCTGGACTGGATCCGGCAGTTCAGGGACGAAAAGATCGAGCCGCTCGACCTGCTGTACGGGGGCCGGTCGTACTACCCGCTCGACGACGAGCTGCGGCCCATCGTCGAACCGCTGAAGCAAGAGGTCCGCGACGAGGGCCTGTGGGCCGCCCACCTCGGGCCGGAGCTGGGGGGCAAAGGATTCGGCCAGCTCAAGCTCGCCCTCATCAACGAGATCCTCGGCACCTCATCATGGGCTCCGATCATCTTCGGCACCGCCGCACCCGACACCGGTAACGCCGAGATCATCGCCCACTACGGCACCGAGGCCCAGAAGGCCAAGTACCTCAAACCGCTGCTCGAAGGCGAGTGCTTTTCCTGCTTCTCGATGACTGAGCCGCACGCGGGATCGGACCCGAAGCAGTTCAAGACGCGCGCCGAACGGGACGGGGACGAGTGGGTGATCAACGGGTGGAAGTTCTTTTCCTCCAATGCCCGAACCGCCGCCTTCGTGATCGTCATGGCCGTAAGCAACCCCGACGTCAGCCCCTACAAGGGCATGTCGATGTTCCTCGTCCCGAGCGACACTCCGGGCGTCAACATCGAGCGCCACATCGGGCTCATGGGGGAGCGCTCCGACGATGGCATGCACGCGCTGATCCACTACGACAACGTCCGCGTGCCCGCCGACAACCTGCTTGGAGGCGAGGGTCAGGCCTTTGTCATCGCCCAGACGCGGCTCGGCGGAGGGCGCGTCCACCACGCCATGCGGACGGTGGGCCAATGCCAACGCGCGCTGGACATGATGTGCGAGCGGGTGCTGTCCCGGGAGACGCAAGGCAGCCTGCTGGCCGACAAGCAGATGGTTCAGTCGGACATCGCCGAGTCCTACGCACAGCTGGCCCAGTTCCGGTTGCTGGTCCTGTACACCGCCTGGGAGATCGACCAGTACAAGGACTATCAACGCGTCCGCAAGAACATCGCGGCCATCAAATTCCTCACGCCCAAGGTGATGCAGGACGTCGTCTACCGGGCCATGCACGTCCACGGCGCCCTCGGGGTATCCAACGAGATGCCATTCGGCGGAATGTGGACGGCCGCCGCCATCATGGCCGTCGTCGATGGTCCCACCGAGGTGCACAAGGTTACCGTCGCCCGGGAGGTCCTCAAGGGTTACCAGTCGGCACCGGGACTCTGGCCGACGGCGCATCTGCCGACCAAGCGGCAGGAGGCGCGGGAAAAACTGGCCGCCTACCTTGAGCACGCCGTCGGGAACTCGTAATCGCACGATTGGAGAAGCTATGAGCGATGCCACCCCGGTTCCGACGGACGAGGAACGGACCGAGGGCCTCATCGATGTGGACCGGCTCGGTCGGTGGATGGATGAGGCCGGCCTGCCGGGGGCGGGCGAGCCGGTCCAACTGCGCTATATCTCGGGCGGCTCCTCGAATGAGATCTTCGAGGTTCGCCGCGGCGACGAGCGGATGGTCCTGCGCCGCCCGCCTCGGGTCGTGCCCAAGGGGCGCAACGAGACCATGTTGCGTGAGTACCGCGTCCTGCACGCACTCAACGGTACGGACGCACCCCACCCGCAAGCCATCGCCGCCTGCGACGACGTGAGCGTCATGGGCTCGACGTTCTATCTGATGGGGTTGGTGGACGGCTGGTCTCCGATGGGCATGGTGTACTGGCCCGCGCCGTTCGATACCGATCTGGCCGCCAGGGCGGGACTCGGCTACCAGCTGGTGGACGGGATCGCCAAGCTGGCCAAGGTGGACTGGCGGGCGAAGGGGCTGGAGGGATTCGGCAAGCCGGAGGGTTTTCACGATCGGCAGGTGGATCGCTGGCTGGCCCATCTCGCCGGGTTCCAGTTCCGCGAGCTGCCGGGACTCGATGTCGCCGCCGACTGGCTGCGCACGCACAAGCCACGCGTCTACGAGCCGGGCATCATTCACGGGGACTATCAGTTCGCCAACGTGATGTTCCACCACGGCGCCCCGGCCCGGCTGGCGGCCATGGTCGATTGGGAGATGGCGACGGTAGGCGATCCTCTGCTCGACCTCGGCTGGGTCCTCCAGGGCTGGCCGAACGCTAATGAAGATCGGTCCAACAAGGGCTATGTCGACTATGAGGGCATGCCCGACCGGGCTGATCTGCTCGAGTACTACGCCAAGGAGAGCGGCCGGGACGTCGACGACATCGACTACTACATCATTCTGGCCGGCTTCAAGCTGGCGATCGTCCTCGAAGGTGGTTATTCCCGCGCCGTCACAGGCGAGGCCGACAATCCCAAGATGCAGGCGTTTGGCGCCGTCGTGCTCAACTGCGCGGCCCAGGCGGCGGAGTTGGCACGTACGACGCCCCTCGGGCGCCCGTCCCACGGAACATGAAGGCGGTCCGTTGCCACCGCCACGGGCCACTCACCGACCTGGTGGTGGAGGACGTCCCGCCGCCTGATGTGGGCCCTGGCCAGATCCGGGTGCAGGTGGAGGCCGCCGCGGTCAACTTCGCAGACGTGCTCATCGTGGCGAACACCTATCAGATCTCCGCGCCCGTGCCGTTCACTCCGGGCAGCGAGTTCGCCGGAACGGTCATCGACGTCGCTGCCGACGTTCACCGCATCCGACCCGGCGACCGGGTGTGCGGGTCCGTGTTCGTCGGCGCGTTGGCCGAGCAGGTCATCGCCCATCAAGAGGCTGTCTGGGTGCTCCCTCCCGACGTCGACCTGCATGAAGCCGCCGCCTTCGGCGTGGCCTACAGCACCGCCTACCACGCTCTGCGCATCGTCGCCGAAGTCACTCCGGGCGAGTCGGTGGTCGTACTGGGAGCAGGTGGCGGAGTGGGCCTGGCCGCCGTCGAGTTGGCCAATCGCCTCGGCGCCCACGTGGTGGCCGCCGCTTCGAGCTCCGAGAAGCTGGAGACGTGCCGGCAAAAAGGGGCCGAGACGTTCATCAACTACGAGACCGAGGACCTGAAGGCGCGGATTCGGGCGCTCAGCCCCGGCGGCGGCGCCGATGTCGTCATCGATCCCGTGGGTGGCCGGCACGCGGAGGCGGCCATTCGAAGTTGTCGCTGGGGGGCCCGCTACGTCTGCCTCGGATTCGCGTCGGGAGAGATCCCCCGCATCCCGATGAACCTGGTGTTGCTCAAAGGGGTGAGTTTGCAGGGCTTCGAGTTCCGCGGTTTCGCGCTGCATGCTCCCGAAGTGATGCAACGCAACCGCCAAGAAATCATGGACCTGTTCGCCTCCGGGCAGCTGCATCCCCACATCTGCGGGGTCTATCCACTCGACCGGGCGGCCCTGGCCATGCAGTGCGTGGCCGACCGGAAATCAACGGGCAAGGTCCTGATCAGTCCGAGTCTGTGACCCCACCGGCAGGCAGCTGCTGAGGGCTCTGGCGCCCCTGGCGGAGCCTGGCCCTCCCAGCGGGCGGTTTTTGGTCGTCGGGTTCAATCGGTCATCGCGACATTTCCTGATCCGGCGGCGTCCGTGGACCCCGGCGGTGTCCGTGCACCTGGCGGGGCCGGCGCCCAGCCCGCGTCGTGGGCTAACGGGTTCTCCATTCGACGCGTTTCCCGGAGGCGAAGAACTCCTGACCTTCCCGGATCGAGTCCTGGCTGGTCCCGAGGCCCACGTAGGTATAGGCCAGGTCGAGCGCCTGTTTCCACGTGTGTTCCTGCCCCGCCCATATGGCCCGCAGCGTGCCCTGGATGGCCAGCGGGGGAGCCGACGCGATGGCGGCGGCCGCCCAGCCGGCCGCTTCGAGTAGCTGGTCCGGCGCCACGACCTCGGAGACCAGGCCGATCTGGTAGGCCCGCTGAGCCGACATGCGCTCGTGGTTGCCCAACAGCGACAGCCGCATGATCTCCCCGAACGGCATCTTCTGCAGCATGTGGATCGGCTCGAACGCCGCAGTCATGCCATACGTCACGTGCGGGTCGAAGAACGTCGCCGTTTCCGACGCGATGATGAACTCGACCTCCCCCAGCATGTAGAAGGCTCCACCGCATGCCATCCCGTTGACGGCGGCGATGACGGGCTTCCACAGATCGCATTGCTTCGGGCAGATGTTGCGACCTGGGTCGTCGAACATGAAGGGCGTCGAGCCCGAGCCGACGACGCGCTCTCCCTCGGGATAGTCACCCATTGTCTCTGTCCGGTCGATGCCCGTGCAGAAGGCGCGGTCGCCGGCGCCGGTGAGCACCGCCACCCGGACGTCATCGTTACGACGCAGACCCGTCCACACCGCGCGCAGCTCGCGCTGCATCTG
>CAXMLU010000108.1:0-2028 GCA_964194255.1 uncultured bacterium | reverse complement strand
CGGACATCTCGCCAGCCTGCCCGAAGAGCAACCTGCCGCTTCGATGCAACAGTGCCTCCGACCCTGACGGCAACTGGATCGAGCTGTTCCAGGGCGCGACCTGATTCGTGAACTGCGCCGACAGCGGCGTCCGGTTGCAGGTGATCGCCCACCATGTGCCGAAAGGCTCTACCGGCAAGCGACAATTGTGGGCCCGAGAATTGCCCATCACGAGGCGTCGTAGTTTTGGCGAACCCGATCGGTAAGACCCGCGCGTGGCCGAGGAGCGAAAGCGCGTGTAGGCGCAGTCGGATGCCGGCATTCCCGCGCACCTTGAGCGGGCAAGCCACGGCGCTGAACTCGGCGTTCCCGAGTGGGTACTCGCGGATGCGGTCGAGCGGTGGGACACCTGGCAGGCGAGCGCGAAAACACAGGCAGTCCTACGCGCACGAAGGCTGAAGTCACGGGCGTCGGACGCTGCGGAGTGCCTGGTTGTGGGTGGTGTGGCAGACGTCGTGCCAGCCCTTGACTTGCGTTGGCCCGATCGAGAGACTGCCGGCTTGGCAGCCGTGTCCGAAGCCGACAGGGGAGGCGCTATGGACGTTGATCCGTCCCACATCATGCAGATCGGCTCGGGATTTTGGCCGTCCAAGGTGCTGCTGTCGGCGGTGGAACTGGAGCTTTTCACCCATCTCGGCAGTGAATCGTTCGCCGGCCAGGAGATCGGCGACAAGCTGGGGCTGCATCCCCGGGCGATCTGGGACTTCCTCGATGGCCTGGTCGCGCTGGGCCTGTTGGACCGCGAGGGCGACGGCACAGATGCCCGCTATCGAAACACGCAAGCCACGGCGGTGTTCCTCGACAAGAACAGCCCCCAGTACATCGGCGGCATCCTTGAGATGTTCAACGCTCGCCTGTTTCGGTTCTGGGCGGATTTGACCGAGGCACTGAAGACCGGTGAGCCCCAGAACGAGGTCAAACGGACCGGCAAGCCGATGTTCGACGAACTCTATGCCGACCCGGCCCGGCTAGAGCAGTTCATGAATGCCATGGCGGGCATCAGCGCCGGCAACTTCCACGCCTTGGCCGAGAACTTCGACTTCTCGAACTACCAGACGCTCTGTGACGTGGGCGGGGCGACCGGACGGCTCTCCCTCATCGTCGCCAGCCGACACCCGCACCTGCAATGCACCAGCTTCGACCTGCCCATCGTGGAACCGATCGCCAAGAAGACGATCGGCGCGGCCGGGTTGGCCAATCGGGTCGCCACGGCCTCGGGCGATTTCCTAACCGACCCGCTCCCCAAGGCGGACGTCATCACCATGGGCATGATCCTGCACGACTGGAATCTAGAGCGGAAGATGCAGCTGATCACCTCCGCGTACGACGCTCTGCCCAGCGGCGGGGCACTGGTGGTAATCGAGAACATGATCGACGACGCCCGACGCCAGAACGTGTTCGGGCTGATGATGTCGCTCAACATGCTCATTGAGTTCGGCGACGCCTTCGACTTCACCGGCAGGGACTTCACCGACTGGTGTGAAAAGGTCGGATTCACGAAGGTCGAGATCATGCCGCTGGCCGGTCCGGCGAGCGCGGCCATCGCGTACAAGTAGGCGATCCAGGACCGGCATCAGAGATGACGTCGTTCGTGCGATCTGTGGTGGCCGGCCCGGCTCGTCGGTGACCGAACGATGTCTCCACGGGATTTGGCCTTCCCGGTCGTCACTCGTGTCGAGATCAGTAGCACGTACGTGCCGGACGGGAGCGGTTGCAAGCGACCCTCTCCGGCCGATGCCTGGCCATCGGAGGGCCCCTGGTTCTGGTGATCCCGACCGCGTCGGCCCGGTGTTTGGAACAGCGCAGTCGTGCCGATCCTTCGCACCTTTCGGTCCTCACCGTTGAGTCGCGAACCAACCGGTATCGCGGGTGCCTGACGCGGGCAGGTAGCCCCGAATATTCCCTACTTTGGTGGGAGGTCAAGCGCCCCCGATCGATGCTCGGGTCGAGGGCGTTATCCCGGAGTTGAGTCCCGACGAGTGGTGTATG
>CAXMLU010000107.1:0-3411 GCA_964194255.1 uncultured bacterium | reverse complement strand
GAACGGGCAGGGCCATGGTGAGGGCATCAGCCCAGCCTGCCCGACGTGGGAACCACCGCCCTACTAATGCAACAGTGCCTCCAGAAGCTGTTTCCCCGAGCTCAGCCTCTTGGCGCGGCCGTCACACCACCTCAGAAAGTCCCGACTCGAGGTGGTTCGGAGGCATACAGCCACGGAAGCCGAGGTCAGTGACTGTCAGGCGGCGCGAGCGCCTAGAGTTCGTCGAACGCTTCCGATGCCGCCGATCACCGGGCGTCGTGGTGTTGATCTACTAACCAATCACGCGGTCATTGGGCCGCGCCACACAGGGAGTACGGAGAGCTATGAGCGAGCAGAGTCTTTACGAACGGTTGGGTGGGGTATACGGCATCGCGGGTGCCGTGGATGTGCTGGTCGATCGGCTGTACAACAACGCGACGGCCAACTCCAATCCAGCGGTGCGGGACTTCCATGACAAGCGAGGGCACGCGGGGTTCAAGTTCCTCGTCACCGCGTGGTCGGTCGAACAGGCCGGTGGCCCCAAGTGTTACCCCGGCCGGGACATGAGCGCCGCCCACGCCGACCTCAAGGTCAGCGAGCGCGACTTCGACGTGGTCGCTCTTGAGATCGCGGCCACCTTGAGCTATGTGGGTGTTCCCGAGCGCGAGCACAAAGAGTTCATGGACATCATTGAGAGCTACCGTGCCATGGTTGTGGCGCGTTAGCGCAACTGGGACAACCCGCCAGCGCCCGGTCAGTGCTCGTGGCCGATGACGAACAACCCTGCAGATGGGAGACTCTCGGCGTCGAAGTCTGCGGAAGGGGTTCGAGATGGCCAGTGAGGTAAAGGGCGTTGTAGCGCATGGCGCCCGTGAGGCGGTCCGGGTGGAGACTATCCTGGTCCCCGATCCCGGCCCGGGTGAAGCCCTCGTGCGAGTCAAGGCATGCGGCGTCTGCCATACCGACCTGCACTACCGGGAGGGCGGGATCAACGACGACTTCCCGTTTCTCCTCGGCCACGAGGCTGCTGGATTCGTCGAAGCGGTCGGTCCCGGCGTGACAGAGGTCGCGGTCGGCGACTACGTCGTCATAGCGTGGAGGGCGCCGTGCGGCGTCTGTCGGTCGTGCCGGCGGGGCCGGCCGTGGTACTGCTTCGACAGCCGCAACGCCACCCAAAAGATGACCCTCGCCGACGGGAACGTCCTGACGCCGGCACTCGGGATCGGAGCCTTTGCGGAATTGACCCTCGTCGCCGCGGCCCAGGCAGTCAAGGTCGATCCGGCGGCCCGCCCGGAGGCAGCCGGGCTGATCGGCTGTGGCGTGATGGCCGGGTTCGGAGCGGCCGTCAACACCGGCCAGGTCGGTCGGGGCGACACCGTGGCGGTCATCGGGTGCGGCGGGGTCGGCAACGCGGCCATAGCCGGAGCAGCCATCGCCGGGGCCCGGCGGATCATCGCCGTCGACATCGACCCCCGCAAGCTCGAGTGGGCACGGCGTTTCGGGGCCACCGACGTCATCGACGGATCGACCACCGACGTGGTCGCCGGGATCAGGGCACTCACCGAAGGCAACGGCGCGGACGTTGTGATCGAGGCGGTGGGAAGGCCGGAGACCTACCACCAGGCGTTTCTCGCCCGGGACCTCGCCGGCACCGTCGTCCAGGTCGGGGTACCGAACCCGACGATGACGGTCGAGCTGCCGCTGATCGATCTCTTCGGCAGGGGCGGTGCCCTCAAGTCGTCCTGGTACGGCGATTGTCTCCCGTCGCGTGATTTTCCCATGCTCATCGACTTGTACCTCGCGGGGCGCCTTGACCTCGACGGCTTCGTCAGTGAGACCATTGGCATCGACGGGGTGGAGGAGGCGTTCGGGCGCATGCAGCGCGGCGAGGTCCTGCGCTCGGTAGTGGTGCTGTGATGGCAGCGTTGCGGATAGACCACGCGGTGACATCGGGGACGTTCACGCTCGACGGCCAGGACTTCGACGTCAACAACAACATCTGGATCGTCGAGGATGACGGCGGGGTGTGGATCATCGATGCTGCCCACGACGCGCCGACGATCCTGAGCGCCGTCGCCGGACGGCCGGTGAAGGGCATCGTGTGCACCCATGGTCACAACGATCACGTCAACGTGGCCCCGGAGCTGGCCGATGCGACAGGGGCGCCCATCTTTCTGCACCCCGCGGACCGTCCCCTCTGGGACATGGTTCACCCCACCCGCTTGCCGAACCGGTGGTTGGCAGACGGGGAAACCGTCGGCCCGCTTACAATCCTCCACACCCCCGGGCACACCCCAGGTGGGTGCTGCCTGCATGCCCCCGCCCACGGCGTCGTCTTCGCCGGCGACACCCTTTTCAGCGGCGGCCCCGGCGCCACGGGGCGGTCCTTCTCCGACTTCCCCACGATCGTCGAGTCGATCCGTAACCGGCTGCTCACCCTTCCTGCGGACACGGTCGTGCACACAGGCCACGGTGACAGCACCACGATCGGGGACGAAGGTCCCCACCTCGAAGAGTGGATTGCCCGCGGGCACTGAGCACGGATTGGTGACGCCCGATTGCGCATCGGCTCGCTCTAGCCGTCGACAACATCCGAACCGTCGCCCTCGACACCGCCAGCAGCATCCCATCCGGGTACCCTCGCCGAGCACCCCGGCCCCCCAGGCGCCGACCACCTCACCAGACCGGGCTTTTCATCACCCTGCTAACGCAGCAGCGCGCGGAGAGGCCAGCAGGGCGCGCGGCACCGGGGCGTGACCGTCGGGGTCGGTGAACACCAGGGCGTTGTCGACGGTCGAGCCGTGGAAGCCAGTGATCTGGGCCTCAGCCGCCTTGCGCTCGGTCGATGCATCGGCGGACGAGGGGAGGAACTGAACGTCCACGGTGACGTGGTCGGGGGACACCAACTGGAGGTAGGACACCTGTGGCACGCCGCTGGCCGTTCTTGGCATGCCGACGGCGGATTGGGCACGCCAACCGGCGTGCTGAAGGCTTGGGATCGATGCCGGTCCAGACAGCACCGCATTCCGGGCGTCGCCCCCGCCGCACGCCGCGGCGCTCGCGAGTGACAGCGAGAAGAGGAGCCACGCGCCGCGAAGGCGATCGGGGCGCTGCGCCATATATCGTTATTCTATTACGCCACGGGGGCTAGGCAGGCGCGCCTCGCGGCGCCGTTTTGCACCCAGGCGGTCGGCGTGACGGGCCCTCCGGTGGCCACCCGATCCGGAAGTCGGATTGCGGAGTCGCGTGCAACTGTTACGGGGCGATGATCTTCAGCGGGCGGTCAAGTAGTGCATCGTTGCGGCGGAGGCGATGACTCCCCGAGATTCGATAACCATCTGGTGTCGCTACAGAAGCTAGTCACACACCCCGACATTGATGTGGTCGCTGGACGACCTCCTGACCTGTGGGTGCCGAAAACTCGGTCATGCC
>CAXMLU010000106.1:0-2565 GCA_964194255.1 uncultured bacterium | reverse complement strand
CGTACATTCCGTCCGTTCCGGCCGCTTGAGGCAGGAGTCTGGCGCCCCGGCCGGCCGGCCGCCACGGACTCCCGGGCGGCGCCACCGGCCGGAGCCCGGGATGGGCCGACGCCAGCCAGTTGTCTATGCCCGCCGTCTCGGCGGCGGTGAGGGTGCAGACGCTGTACACGAGCGTTCCCCCGGGCCTGACCATCGACACCGCCTCGGCCACCAGTTGCTTTTGTAGTTCGGCCAGGCGCCGCACGTCGTCGGGCTCGGCCCTCCAACGGGCGTCCGGTCGGCGCCGGAGCACGCCGAGACCGGTGCACGGCGCATCCACGAGCACTCGATCGAAGACGCCCGGCGGAAACGGCGGACGGCGGCCGTCGGCCTGAACGGCGGCGACGTTGTCGAGGCCAAGGCGATGGACGTTGGCCGCCACCATCGCGGTCCGGCGACTTTGCAGGTCGGCGGCGACGACGAGGGCGGCACCCGTTGACGCCATCTGGGTGGCCTTTCCCCCTGGTGCCGCGCAAAGATCCAGGATCCGCTCACCCGGCGCCGCTCCCACCCAGGAGGCGACCTGCTGCGAGGCCGCGTCTTGGATGTAGCCGTCGGGTCGCTCGGTCACCGCCGCCGCCCGGTTCATGGTTTCGAGCGCGCCCTTGGCGGCCTCGGCGCCGAGATCACGGGTGAGCCGCTCGACCACCCAGTCCGGGTAGGACAACTCCGTGGCCATGTCCGGCCAGGCTGGGTCGCCGAGTCCGGTGGCCACCTTGCGAAGCACAGCGTTGACCAGGCCCCGCGCCGCCGGCGGGGCTTCGTCGACGGTTGCCGAGACAGCCGCGTGGGGCGGCGTCCCCAGCCAGGCCAGCTGATAGGTCCCGATGCGCAGGGCGGCCCGGACCGGGGGCGAGACCGGGCGCGTGAGGTACCGATCAATCAGCCAATCGCAGGCCCGGCACATCCGGGTCGTCCCGTAGACCAACTCGGTGACGAAGGCGCGGTCACGCTCCTCCAGTCCGCTGTCGCCCAGCAGGGCGGGCACGAGCAGGTTGGCATACGCGCCCTCGTCGATCCGGATAAGCGCCTCAACGGCCAGGCCGCGCGCCGACCGGCGGGGCCGGGGCCGGCGCTCACTCACTGAGTCGCTCGCCCGGCGCGGGACGGGCGCCATTCAGCCAGGCTCGCGCCGACAGCGCCCCTTTCCCCTCTGGACGCAGTGTCACCAGCTCGAGCACACCGTCGCCGGTGCGCACGGAGGTTCCCGACAACGACCCGGGCGGACCCACGGGAAGCTCGGCGACCGGCGCCCGGCGGGCTCGCTCGACGATGACGCGACGACCTCGGAACGTCGTCCATGCCCGGCCGACGCGGATGGTTCGATGCAGCCGATCGGTCGGCCAGTTCCAATTCAGGGCCAACTCGCCGGCGTCGATCTTGGCGGCGTAGGTCGACTCCCCGACCTGGGGGGTGGGGTGGCCCAGCCCGACCTGCAGGTGGTGGACGAGCAGGCCCGTACCGAGCTCCACCAATCGGCACCGCAGCTCGTCGGCCGTCTCCTCCGGACCGATCGTCACCCGTTCGGAGGCGAAAATGGAACCGGTATCCAGACCCTCCTCCAGGGCCATGAGGCACACCCCGGTGACCTCATCGCCGGCCAGGATGGCGCGCTCCACCGGCGCCGCTCCCCGCCACCGAGGTAACAGGGAGAAATGTACGTTCATCATCGGCACCCGCTCGAGCACGTGCGGCCGGATCAGCCGGCCGTAGGCCACCACGATCCCGAGCTCGACGCCCGCGTCGAGTACGTCCTCCACACGGTCGGTGACGGGTAGGTCGAGCTCCATCGCTTCAGCCTTGACCGGAGTCGGCACGAGGGCTCCACCCCGCGCTCGCTTGCGATCGGGCTGGGTGACGACGACGGAAACCACATGGCCGGCGGCGACGAGCGCCCGCAGCGGCGGAACGGCCGCCTCCGGCGTACCGAGGAAAGCCAGGCGAATGGAAAGCTCCCGACTACAGCCGGCGTCGGCCGTTGTGAGCGGGCGGAGGCGCGCCCGTCTCCATCCGCTGACGTAGCTCGCGCATGGCCGCCTTACGCTGATCGGGCTCCAACCGCTCGAGCAGAAGCGTCCCGTCAAGGTGGTCGAGCTCGTGTTGGAGCAACCGGGCCAGCAGCTCGTCAGCCTCCAACGAGATCTCCCGGCCCTCGAGGTCGAACCCGGTGAGATGAACCTCCTTGGGCCGCACGATCGGGAAGTACAGGCCGGGTACCGAGAGGCAACCCTCGTCGAAGGTCCACTCGCCCCGGCTTTCGGTGATGATCGGGTTCACGATCACCCTCGGCCCCTCGCCGTCGTCCATCTCGTACACGAAGAGCCGCTTCTGCACCCCCACTTGCGGAGCTGCCAATCCGAGGCCGGGAGCGGCCCGCATGGTTTCGATCATGTCGTCGGCCAGGCGGGCGAGACCGCCGTCGACGTCGGCGACTTCGGTCGCTCGCTGCTTGAGTACAGGGTCACCGAAGACCCTGATGGTGTAGGTCGCCACGACCTCAGGTTACCGGAGGGCCACGTACTATCC
>CAXMLU010000105.1:0-10422 GCA_964194255.1 uncultured bacterium | reverse complement strand
GGTCAACGTCAACGGCGGGGCCATCGCGCTGGGACACCCCGTCGGCGCTACCGGCAGCCGCCTGATCACGACCGCCCTGCACGAGCTCGAGCGCCGCGATGCTTCGCTGGCCCTCGTGTCCATGTGCTGCGGTGGCGCCCTGGCGACCGCCACCATTCTCGAGCGCCTCTAGCTGCCGCACCGCGGCGCGCGCCGAGAGTGCGCGCGCGGCCGTGCGTGATACCCGAGCACGTGAGCGCGCGCAAGTCGCGCTCGCCGCCGAGTGCGGCGCCTCCACCGGCGAGCCGTGGACTGACCCGGCACCGTGACCGCGTGAGCAAACTGACGATCCTGGCTAGCGGATTCACCTTCACGGAAGGGCCGCGCTGGCATGACGGCAGCCTGTGGTTCTCCGATGTGTACGGACCGACCATCGTGCGAATGGAGCCCGATGGCGCGCTGACGACGGTGGCGACCGTGCCTGGCTATCCGTCCGGCCTTGGCTGGCTCCCGGACGACACCCTGCTGGCGGTGTCCGCCGTCGACAAACGCTTGGTGCGAGTGGCGCCCGATGGGACCCAGACCACGCACGCCGACATCAGCCACCTGGCCACCTGGTACGCCAACGACATGGTGGTCGACGGTCTCGGTCGGGCCTACGTGGGCAATCAAGGCTTTGACTTGGCGGGCGGTGCGCCACCGGCCACGACCGTGCTGGTCCTCGTCGAACCGGATGGCACAGCGCGAACGGTGGCCGACGACGTCCTTTTCCCCAATGGGTCGGTGATCACGCCCGACGGCAAGACGCTGATCGTGGCCGAGACCTTCGCCGCCAAGCTGACGGCCTTCACCATCGCCGATGACGGCTCGCTCGTCGATCGCCGGCTGTTCGCCGCCCTCGACGGCGCCGCCCCGGATGGCATTGCGCTCGACGCGGAGGGCGCCGTCTGGGTCGCATCACCCATCAGTCACGAGGTCATCCGGGTGGCGGCCGGTGGCGAGGTACTGGACCGGGTGGTGACCGGTGCGCACGAGGCCATCGCCTGCGCCCTCGGCGGTGCCGATCGGCGCACGCTGTACGTATGTACCTCATCGACCCATGACCCGCGCGAAGCGATGGCTCGTCGCGATGCCCGCATCGAGGCGGTCGAGGTCGATGTGCGCGGCGCCGGTTGGCCGTAGACCAGCGTTAGTCGGCCTGAAGGAGGCCGTGCAGCTTCTCGCTGGCCTCCACGAAGTCCTCCACCAGATCGAAGATGACGTCCTTGGTGGGCCGGACCTGGCGCATGCTGCCCACGATCTGGCCCACGGGCATGCCGACCAGCTCTTTGGCCTGGTACTTGGCGATGCGGCGCTGCGCATCGGCGGTGAGCATGTACTGCAGCGGCATGGGCAGGGTGCCCGGGCAGTCCGGCCGCTCCCACGCATCGGTCCAATCGGTACGCAGCTGGCGGGCGGGCTTGCCGGACAGGCAGCGTGACCGCACCGTGTCGCGTGAACTGGCCGCCAGCAGCTTTTCCATGACGAGCGGCGACATGTCGCTCTCCTGCACGGTGAGCCAGATGGAACCGGTCCATACCCCGTCGGCGCCGAGGGCCATGGCCGCGGCCATCTGCCTTCCGCTGCCGATACCGCCGGCGGCCAGAACCGGCACGGGCGCCACGGCGTCCACCACTTCCGGGATGAGCACCATGCTGCCGACCTCGCCGGTGTGGCCACCGGCTTCATAACCCTGGGCCACGACGATGTCAACGCCCTGATTCACCTGGCGCTGAGCCTGCTGCACACTGCCGACGAGGGCGGCCACCTTGACCCCGTGACTATGGGCCAGGTCCACGATGTCGCGGGGAGGCGGGCCGAGGGCATTGACCAGCAGCTTGATGGGATGGGAGAGGGCGATATCGACCTGGGGTCTGGCGCCTTCGTGGGTCCAGCCCAGCAATCCGACCGGCCGTTCGTCGTCATCGGTGAGCGCCGGGACGTGATGCTCCGCCAACACCGTCTCCACGAACTGGCGGTGCTCAGCGGGGATCATGCGGGCCAGATTCTCGGCCAGATGGTCAGGGTCCATCTCGCCGGCGCCGGCGTAGGATGCGGGCATTACCACGTCGACGCCGTAGGGGTGACCGCCGACATGCTCGTCGATCCAGTTCAGCTCGATCTGAAGCTGCTCGGGCGAGAAGGCCAGCGCGCCGAGCACGCCCATCCCGCCCGCCTTGGACACGGCCGCCACCACGTCGCGACAGTGGCTGAACGCGAAGATGGGCAGATCAATGCCGAACATCTCACAGATTCGGGTTTGCATTACGCCTCCTGTTTGGCCACGGCGGACGCCCACCGGTAGTCGGGTTTGCCGCTGGGCGATCGAACGATGCTGTCGACGATGTGGAGCTGGCGCGGGATCTTGTAGCCAGCGATCTTTGACCGGCAGTGCTCCTGCAGATCTTCGAGGCTGACCTCGGCGCCCGGACGTAACTGGATCACGGCGGCCACCCGCTGCCCCCATCGCTCATCCTGCACGCCCACCACGACGGCATCCCAGACCTGAGGATGGGACTTGGCGGCCGCTTCCACCTCCTCGGGGAAGATTTTCTCGCCCCCCGAATTGATCGACACCGAACCCCGGCCCAGCAGGGTCACGGAGCCGTCCTCTTCGACGAGGGCAAAGTCGCCGGGCATCGAGTACCGGACGCCGTCAGCACCGACGACGAACGTCTCGGCTGACTTCACCGGGTCCTTGTAATAGCCGACCGGTATGTCGCCGCTGCGGGCCAGCCGGCCCACCTCGCCCGTGCCCGGCGGTAGCGGTTTCAAATGCTCATCGAGCACGACCGTTCCGGGTTGGGCGGTGACGGTCGGGCCGCCCTTCATGGCGGTCTTGCCCGCTTCGAGCCGGACCAGGCCGTTGTTGCCACTTTCGGAGGCGCCGATGGCGTCGGTGATCATCAGGTTCGGGAAGCGGCGGAAGTAGTCCTCTTTGACTGAAGGCGAGAAGATGGCGGCGCTGCTGCTCAAGGCGAACACTGATGACGTGTCGTAACTCCGGCCCGGGTCATCGAGAGCCTCGATCAAGGGGCGGGCCATGGCGTCGCCCGTAATCATGATGAGGTTCACCTTCTCCTGCTCGACAAGTTGCCAGACCTGGTGCGGATCGAACTTGGGGAGGAGCACGACTTTGTTGGCCGTGAAACTCTGGGCCATGACGCACCATTGGGTGGCCCCGTGCATCAGGGGAGCGATGGGGAGGGAGGTGACGTTGAAGCCCTCCTTGGCCTTCTCGACCATCCGCTCCGGGCGGGTGACGCGCTCGCCCGTAAGGGCATCGATCCCGCCGCCGAGAGCAAAGAACACATCCTCATGGCGCCACACCACGCCCTTTGGCATACCCGTGGTGCCGCCGGTATAGAGGATGTACCGATCGTCCGGGGAGCGCGGGCCGAAGTCCCGCTCCCCCGATTCGGCGGCGAGGGCGGCCTCGTAGTCAACCGATCCAGGTACGGCGGTGGCGGAGCCGTCGGCGATCACGATCAGATGGCGGAGCATGGGGAGGCTGGGTCGCACGCCCGCCACCCGGTCGGCAAACTCCTGCTGGTAGATGAGGGCGACCAGATCCGCATTGCCGAACAGGTAGGCCAGCTCGTCCTCCACGTAGCGGTAGTTGATGTTCACCCACACGGCCCGGATCTTGAAGATGGCCCACGCCGCCTCGACCCACTCGACCGAGTTGTAGGCGTAGATGCCGACATGGTCTCCGGCCTTGACCCCGGCGCCCGTCAGGTGATGGGCCAGCCGGTTGGCCCTGGCCTCCATCTCGGCGTACGTGCGTCGCTTCCCGGCGGCGACCAGGTACTCCCGCTCGCCGAAGGCATCGACGGCGTTTTCGAACAGGTCGGCGAGGTTGAACTCCACGATCCGTAGTAGAACACGTTCTGACTTCTGCGAACAAGGAGAGCCGGGGAGTGGCTGGGACGGAGAATCTCACGGTAGAGCGAGCCGGCCAGACCCTGGTCGTGACCATGAACCGCCCGGAGGCCAAGAACGCGCTGTCCCGAGCCATGCTGGTCGGGCTCGTCGACGCGTGGGTGCAGACCGACGAGGACGACGACGTGCGTTGTGCCGTCCTGACCGGCGCCGGCGGGGACTTCTGTACCGGGATGGACCTGAAGGCGTTCAGCGGCGGCAGCCCGGCCGAGGATCCGTACGCGGACCGCTTCGCCGCCGATCCTGACCTCCACTGGAAGGCGCTGCTCCGTCACTACCAGCCGAAGAAGCCGTTGATCGCCGCCGTCGAGGGCTACGCCGTGGCCGGTGGCACCGAGATTCTCCAGGGAACGGACATCCGGGTGGCGGGGGAGGGCGCCAAGTTCGGCGTGTTCGAGGCCCGAAGAGGGCTGTTCCCGCTCGGCGGCTCAACCGTGCGGCTGCGCCGGCAGATCCCCTTTACCGTCGCCATGGATCTCCTGCTGACGGCCCGCGAGGTGAGTGCCACGGAAGCCAAGGCGATCGGGCTGATCGGACGGGTGGTGCCGGATGGACAGGCCCTGGCCACGGCGCTCGAGATCGCCGAGGTCATCTGTGCCAACGGACCTCTGGCCGTAGAGGCCATCAAGCGCTCCGTGCGCGAGACCGAGGGGATGTCCGAGGTGGACGGTCTGGCGCGGGAGCTGGAGCTGGGCTGGCCCATCTTCGCCACCGAGGACGCCAAGGAGGGCGCCCGCGCCTTCGGCGAGAAACGCCAGCCGAACTTCAAGCGGGTGTGAACGGGCCTTCCATCGGAGAGCCGAGTCTCGGCTGGATGAAGACGATCTCGCACTCGGCCAGCAGATCCGGGCCGCACCAGGATCGTCCGGTCACGAAGATCTTGCGACCCTCCACCCGATCCACGGCCGCGTCGTAGTCGATGTTTTGGTACAGAGGCGTGGGCTTGAGCATCCGGACGGTGAGCGTGCCCGTGTACCCGGCCATACCCGACGCGATCTGGGCGTAGCCAAGCAGATCGTCGAAGGCGGCGGCCACGAACCCGCCGTGGAGGCAGCCGGGTGGGCCTTCGTACACGGCGGTGTAGAAAGCCCGGCCGCGGGTCAACTCCCCGTCGGCCCACATCGCCATCGGCGGGGCGATGGGGTTGCTACGGCCACTGATGCCGCTGCGTTCCATAAGGGCGGCGTCATCGCCGCCGGCCAGGGCCGGACCCCCCTTGGCCCGCAGGGACGGCAGCACGCCCAGATCGTCGGCCAGGTCACCGGTGCGCTCGGCCAGCGCGGCCAGCGTGTCGAGGGGGCAGCCAGCCAGGTCGAGCAGGGCGACGTTCTCGGCCGCGCGCTTGACGTGACGAACCAGCCGATGCTTGTGGGCCCGGGCGGAGTCCTCGGGCGGGACGGCCGTGACCCAGATGTCCCGTGGGTCCTCGGGGAGTTTGGGCATCCTAAATGGCCCGCTCCCGGCCTTCCCAGTACGGGTCGCGGAGCTTGCGTTTGTACAGCTTCCCGTTGGGGTCCCGGGGCATCTCGGCAATGAAGTCGACCGACTTCGGCGTCTTGAACTTGGCCAGCTTGCCGGCGCAGAAGGCGAGGATGTCGGCCGCCAGTGCCGGGTCGCCGGGCACGCCGTCGGCGGGTTCGATCACCGCCTTGACCTCCTCGCCCCAGTCCTCGTGGGGAATGCCGAAGACGGCTGCATCGCCGACCTTGGGATGGCCGAGGAGGACACTCTCGATCTCGGCCGGGTAGATGTTGGCCCCGCCCGAGATGATCATGTCCGACTTGCGATCGCACAGGAACAAGTAGCCGTCGTCGTCGAGGTAACCGATGTCGCCGACGGTGAAGAACTTCCCGATGCGGTTTTTCTGTGTCTTCTCTTTGTCCTTGTAGTACTCGAAGTCCCCCGCGCCCATCGCCATGTACACGGTGCCGATCTGGTTGGCCTCGAGCCGTTTGGCGTCGTCGTCGAAGATGCCGATCTCCGAGATGGGCCAGGGCTTGCCGACCGTCCCCGGCTTCTTTAGCCACTCGTCGGGGAAGACGATCGTCCCCCCGCCCTCGCTGGCGGCGTAGTACTCGTCGATCACCGGGCCCCACCAGTCGATCATGGCTCGCTTGACATCGACCGGGCACGGGGCGGCGGCGTGGATCATGTGGCGCAGCGACGAGAGGTCGTACTTGTGCCTGATGTCTTCGGGCATCGCCAGCATGCGGTGGAACTGGGTGGGAACCATGTGGCTGGTCGTCACCCGGTACGTCTCGATCCTCTCGAGACAACCCTCGGGCGTCCACTTGTCCATCACCACGATGGTGTGACCGAGGTGGATCGCCGCCCCCGAGAAGGTGATGACGGCTGTGTGATAGAGCGGCGAGCCGACCAGGTGCACATTGTCGTCCTGGGGCTGGATCCCGAACAGCAGCAGGATGCCGCCGAACCCGAGGGCGGCGGCTTCCGGCTCGACGCCAAGCAGCGAGCGGCGTACTCCCTTCGGCCGTCCGGTCGTTCCCGACGTGTAATTCATCACCGCGCCAGTGGTGCGATCGGACGGCAACGCCGAAGGCTGCCCCTGCTTAAGCTCATCGTACGAACGGAAGCCATCAACCGGACCGACCGAGAGGCGTCCCTCGGCGGGGAGACCGACTTCGTCAGCCGCCGCCAGGCAGGCGTCGGCGAACCGGGTGTGGGCGACGAGGGCCTTGGCCTCGCAGTCCTGGAGGATGTACGCGATCTCCGGCGCCACCAGGTGGTGGTTGATCGGGATCAGGTACCAGCCGGCCTGGAGGGCGGCCAGGTACAGCTCGAAGAACTCCACGCCGTTGGGCAGCACGATGGCGATGGCGTCACCCATCTCCAGGCCGAGCTGGCGCAGCCCGTTCACGAGCTGGTTGGTGGACGCCAACAGTTCGCCGGCGCTGACCTCTCGTCCCTCCGGATCGACCAGGGCCAGGTGAGCAGGGTCTTCTTGGGCCAGACTCCAGAATCCGAGGGATGGCATGAGCAGGGAGCGTACTCGCGGTTGCGGTCAGAATGAGAACGTGTTCTGATTGCCGGCATGGCCGAACCGAGTCCGGCGCTGGAGGCGCCGAACATCCTCGAGTACCCGTATACCCGCACCCTGGGGCCGGTCATCGGCCGGTTCATGACGGGGCTGCGCTCGGGTCGGATCGAGGGCATCCGGATGCGCAACGGCCAGGTGCTCGTGCCCCCGGCCGAGTACGACCCCGAAACGGGCGAGTCGCTCGACGAGTTCGTCGAAGTCGGTCAATCGGGCCTGGTGACCACCTGGGCCTGGGTCTCCGCGCCGCGCCCGACGCATCCCTTCGACCATCCGTTCGCCTGGGCGCTCGTCCGGCTGGACGGCGCCGACACGGCCATGCTGCATGCCGTCGACGCAGGGAGCGAGGACCGCATGGCGACGGGCATGAGGGTCAGCGTGAAGTGGCGCGACGAACGGGTCGGAGAAATCCAGGACATCGCCTGCTTCGTGCCTGAGGAGGACGGCCGGTGACCGAGCCCGACGCGCCCGAAGAGCCGGTCGAGCCCGTCCTGAGCATCCGGGCGCCGGTGCACCTCGAATACCGGTACACCGCCGGCCAGGCCAGTTCCCGGTTCCTGCGCGGCCTTGAGCAGGGGCGCATTCTCGGCCAGCGCTGTCCCCAGTGCCTGAAGGTCTACACGCCGCCCCGCGGGGCCTGCGCGTCCTGCGGCGTCGCGACGGACGAAGAGGTGGAGGTCTCCGGCCATGGCACGGTCACCACCTTTTGCGTGGTCAACGTCCCGTTCTATGGCCAGAAGATCAAGATCCCGTACGTGTCGGCGACGATTCTCCTCGACGGTGCCGACATCGGGCTGATGCACCTCATCCAGGAAGTCGACGCCGACAAGGTTTACATGGGGATGCGGGTAGAGCCGGTGTGGGTCGAGCCCGAGGAGCGCAAGCCGACGCTGGAGAGCATCCGCTACTTCCGCCCGACCGGCGAGCCGGACGCCCCGTTCGACACGTACCGGGAGTACGTGTGATGCGGGACGTCGCCGTCGTCGCCTTCGCCCAATCTCCGATCGTGCGCCGGGAGGAATTCCGCAACGAGGTGGAGATCCTCTTGCCCGTCGTCCACGACGCCATCGCCGCGTCCGGCGTCGGCCGCAAGGAGATCGGCTTCACCATCTCGGGGAGCTGTGACTACCTGGCCGGTGCGCCGTTCTCCTTTGTCTCCGGCCTCGATGCGGTTGGCGCGTGGCCGCCAATCCGGGAGTCCCACGTGGAGATGGATGGGGCGTGGGCGTTGTACGAGGCGTGGGTGCGGTTGCAGCACGGTGACCTCGACTCCGCCCTCGTGTACGCGTTCGGCAAATCCTCGTTGGGGCCCCTCGTCGACATCCTGGTTCTCCAACTCGATCCCTACTACGTGGCTCCCCTCTGGCCCGACTCGATCAGCATCGCCGCCCTGCAGGCGAGGGCATGGTTGGAGAAAGGGCATAAGGAGTCGGAACTGGCGGAGGTGGTCGCCCGTAGCCGCCGCAACGCCCAATCCAATCCCAACGCGCAACTCTCCGGCGACGCGGATCCCGAGGCATTGCTGGCCGAGCCGTACTTCACGTCGCCGCTCCGCCGGCACGACTGCCCGCCGATCTCTGATGGCGCGGCGGCGGTGGTGCTGGCCACCGGTGAGCTGGCCCGCCGCGTCTGCGAGCGGCCAGCGTGGATCCGGGGCATCGATCATCGCATCGAGCCCCATGGGCTCGGCGTACGTGACCTCACCCGCTCGGTCTCCACCGCAGACGCCGGCCGCCGGGCCGGGGTCGGCGAGAAGCCGGTCGACGTGGCCGAGCTCCACGCCCCGTTTTCGCATCAGGAGCTCATCGTCGCCGAGGCGTTGGGCCTGGACGGGACGACGGACATCAACCCATCCGGTGGTGCTCTGGCCGGCAACGTGGTCATGGCCGCGGGCCTGACCCGAATCGGAGAAGCGGCCAGCCGGATCATGGATGGCCGCGCCGGCCGGGCGGTGGCCCACGCCACCTCGGGCCCGGCCCTTCAACAGAATCTGGTCTGCGTGTTAGAGGGAACTGATGGCTGAACCCTGCGCAGTTGTGGGCGTGGGCCAGACGAAGTACCAGTCGACCCGCGGCGACGTGTCCATCGCCGGCCTGGTGCGGGAGGCGGCGCTGCGGGCCCTCGAGGACGCGGAGATGACGTGGCGAGACATCGACGCCGTGGTCATCGGCAAGGCGCCCGACATGTTCGAGGGCGTGGTGATGCCCGAGCTCTATCTGGCCGACGCGTTGGGCTGCGCCGGCAAGCCGATGCTCCGGGTGCACACGGCCGGGAGCGTGGGCGGTTCCACGGCGCTGGTGGCCGCCAGCCTCGTGCAGGCGGGCGTGCACCAGCGAGTCCTCACCGTGGGGTTCGAGAAGCAGAGCGAGTCCGACGCCATGTGGGCGCTGTCGCGTCCCCTGCCCTTTGCCCCGCCCACCCTGGCTGGGGCGGGCGGCTACTTTGCCCCGCTCATCCGCGCGTACATCCGTCGCGCCAATGCCCCCGATCACATCGGGATCATGGTCGGGGTCAAGGACCGGCTGAACGCGCTACGCAACCCCTATGCCCACCTTCAGATCGAGGACATCAGCTTCGAGAAGGTGGCCGAGTCGCCGATGCTCTGGGACCCGATCCGCTACTTGGAGACCTGTCCGTCCTCGGACGGCGCCTGCGCCATGGTCCTCACCGACGAGGCCGGCGGCCGCCGGGCGGCAAAGCCGCCGGCGTGGGTGCTCGGCGCCGCCATCCGCAGCGAGCCCACCATGTTCGCCGGTCGCGACGCGGTGAACCCGAAGGCGGGGCGGGACTGCGCCGCTGACCTTTACGCCCAGGCGGGCATCACCGACCCCTACCGCCAGATCGACGTGGCCGAGATCTACGTCCCGTTCAGCTGGTACGAGGCCATGTGGATGGAGAACCTGGGATTCGCGCCCGACGGCGAGGGTTGGAAAATGGTGGATTCGGGCGCGACCAGCGTTGAGGGCGACATGCCGATCAACCCGTCGGGTGGCGTGCTCTCCTCCAATCCCATCGGGGCGTCAGGGATGATCCGGTTTGCCGAAGCTGCTCTGCAGGTACGAGGCCAGGCCGGCGCCCACCAGGTCGACGGCGCCCACATCGCCCTCGGCCACGCCTACGGCGGCGGGTCCCAATTCTTCGCTATGTGGATCGTCGGCAGCGAGTTGCGCGGATCGGCCTGACCGGGCGCTAAGAAGCCTGGGCCAGGGGTTCGGCGGACTGCCGGGCCTCGAGCATCTTCCACCAGGTGACGCCCGTGTCGTCTCCGATCACCGTGCAGGGCACGCCGCTGGCCCGCCAGGCGGCGACCCCCTCGCAGCCGGCCAGCAGCAGGCGCGGCTGGGGGGGGGGCAAGCGCTCCCCCCCCAGGTTTGGGAACGTCGCCTTTATACATGTCCCAGCCCCCC
>CAXMLU010000104.1:0-6582 GCA_964194255.1 uncultured bacterium | reverse complement strand
CACGACATCGAGCAGATCATCGCCGAGGGCGAGTACTACGGGATGCAGACGTTTGACCAGTCCCTCGCTCGTCTGTACTCCGAGAACCGCATCACCATCGGGGCCGCCACCCAGGCGGCAACGAACCCCCAGGACCTGAAGATCGTCCTCCAGCGCGAAGGACTCCTCGCCACAGCCCGGTGACGCCTGATCACCGGGGCACGACGGCCCTGACCACGATGGCCAAGGTGTAGTCGAACAACTGCTTCTCATCGATCGGGCGCGAGAGGTGCTTCAGCAGGTCGGGGGCGTCGGGCGCGTCCTCACGCGACCAGAGCTCTTCAGGAGTCTCTCGCTGCGCGGGCTGGCGTTCGAGCTGGCGGCCCAGGAGGACGGAGCCAATTACCAGATTGAGAATGACCTGAACCGCCAAGGCCACGCCGGCTCCATCGACGCCCGCCGCCGTCAGCTCCTTGACCAGCACCCGGCGGGCCGGCTGAAAGAGTGCGGCAGTACGACCCTGGCGGTGAACCAGCGCCACCAGGTCGGCGCGCTCAAGGAGCGTCCCTCGCAGCGAACTGGCCAGCGAGATGATCCGGGCCTCGGGATCTCGACCCCGGACGGACACCTCCCCGAGTTGTGCGATGACCCGTTCGGCCAGACCGTCGAGCAACGCCTGCTTGTCGCCGACGTGCCAGTAGATGGCTGTGGCCGCGACTCCCAGCTTCCCCGCCAGTCCACGGATGGTTAGCCGTTCGACTCCGTCGGCCTCAAGGATCTGCACAGCGGCGTCAAGCACCTGGCCACGGGAGAGTCCGGCACCGGCCACCCGCCTCGACCTTTCTTGACCGAGCCCGGCCATCATGTAACGATGTTACAGAGACGCTGGGGGAGGCGAGACGATGACCAGCACCGGGCACTACGCCATCATCTCGGCTGACTGCCACGGCGGGGCTGATCTCCTCGACTACCGCGACTACCTCCCGAGCAAGCTCCATCCCCAGTTCGATGACTGGGCCAGGCGATACCGCGTGCCGTTCGACGATCTGATGGGCGCCGAGGCCAGTCGCAATTGGGACCACGATCGGCGTCTGGCCGAGCTTGAAGCCGACGGCATCGTCGCCGAAGTGATCTTTCCCAACACCATTCCGCCCTTCTATCCCGAGCCCTCGTTGAAGGTGCAGACCCCCGGGGCGAGCGAGGGAGACCTCGCCCTCCGGTGGGCCGGACTGCGGGCCCACAATCGATGGCTCGCCGACTTCTGCGCCGCCGCGCCCGGGCGACGTCTCGGCATCGTGCAAATCATGCTGCACGACGTCGCGGAAGCGGTAGCCGAAGTCGAGTGGGCCGCCGACGCCGGCATGACTGCCGGCATTCTGCTTCCTGGCGCCCCTCCCGGATCGGGTCTCGAGCCGCTCTACTCGAGGGTCTACGACCCGTTGTGGCGGGCCTGCGAGGCCGCGGGTCTTCCCATCAACCATCACAGCGGCAGTGCGGTCCCACCATTGGGAGACCAGGACATCGACAAGGTCATGTTCATGCTCGAGGTGACCTGGTGGGCTCACCGCTCGCTCTGGCATCTCATCTTCGCTGGCGTTCTCGAGCGCCATCCCGACCTCCAGTTCGTCTTCACCGAGCAGGGGACGGCCTGGATCCCTGAGACGCTCGGCACGCTCGACTACTTCTTCACCCGAATGGGCACCGCCACGGGTTCGCAGGAGGTTGAGTGGGGTCAGGCCGTCGTCTCCAGACTCTCGATGCGACCGAGCGACTACTGGGCGCGACAGTGCCACGTGGGGTCGAGCTTCATGCGCCCCGCCGAGGCGGCCATGCGTCACGCGGTCGGTTTGGACAAGATCATGTGGGGAAGCGACTACCCGCACCGAGAATCGAGTTACCCGTTCAGCACCCAGGCGCTTCGCCTCTCCTTCGCCGGGATCGATCCCGCCGAGGTTCAGCAAATGCTCGGGGGGAATGCCGCCCGCCTGTTCGGCTTTGATCTCGAGAGCCTCGGCGCGGTGGCCGAACGGGTGGGTCCGACGCATGAGGAAATCAGCCGACCACTCGCACCGGAGGAGATTCCACGCGACGCCGGACGGTGCCCGGCCTTCGCCGGGCTTGCCTGAAGCATCTGTCCAGCTGTCCTTAACCGCACCGATCGACCACAAGGGAGCGTCATGGCCAACGTTCGTTACGGAGCACGATCCGAAGAGCAATTGCGCAACCGCGAGGTGGAGGCGACCTCCGTGGACGTGTGGGCCGTGACGCTCGTCGCCACGTACCTCACCGACCCGGAAGTAATCGCCAGCGTCCTGCCGCCGCCGATCGAGCCGGGATTCGAGCCACTGGTGAAAGTCACGGTGGCCACGGTCGACATCCCGGGATATCCCACATTCGGCGCAGGCAGCTTTTCGGTCCGAGCCCGCCACGAGGGAACCGAGGGCTTCTATGCCCTCCTCATGCCGATGACCACCGAGCAGGCGGTCGTCGGTGGTCGAGAGACGTTCGGAGAGCCCAAGAAGCTCGGAGCGGTCGACCTCGCTCGAGACGGTGACCGGGTGACCGGCACCTTTGCCCGGATGGGAATCGAAATCGTCAACATCAGCGGCCGGGTGAGCGGTGAGCTCGAGTTGCCCGACACGGAGACCCGGACCGACTTCTACTTGAAGTTCCTCCCCTCCCCCGACGGCAAGGGCTTCGACACTGACCCGGCCCTGGTCTACTGCCACCGGACCGAACAGACACGGAAGCTCGAGGAGGTCACCGGCGAGGTCACACTCCGCGAGTCACGCTTTGATCCGGTCGCGGATCTCCCGGTGCGCCACCTGGTCAACATCACCCTGGCCGAACGCAGCAGCATTCAACGTGGCGAGATCCACGGCACCGTGCCCGGCGAGTGGATCCGCCCATACGTCCACCAGCGCTATGACGACCTGTCGCCAATCGGCCCGGAGTGATGAACGAACTCGCCGGCCGGGTCGCGGTGGTCACCGGCGGAGCCGGTGGCATTGGCCGCGCCATGGGCGAACGGTTCGCCCGCGAGGGTATGAAGGTGGTCCTGGCTGATGTCGAACTAGCCCCGCTGACTGCAGCCGTGGGCGAGCTGGTAGCCGAGGGGCTCGACGTCGCCGGGGTGGGCTGCGATGTGACGGACTATGCGTCGGTCGAACATCTGCGAGACGCCGCCCTTGAGCGTTACGGGTCTGTTCACCTGTTGTGCAACAACGCCGGAATCGGGGCCGGCGCGGAAGGGGCGCTATGGGAACACGAACTCAACGACTGGCGCTGGGCGTTCAACGTGAACGTGTACGGCGTCATCCACGGCATCAACGCCTTCGTGCCGACCATGATCGCGGCGGGCGCAGAAGGACATGTCGTCAACACCTCGTCGGGCAATGGCGGCGTGTCTCCGCTCCCGGCAACGCCGCAATATGCCGTAACCAAGGCGGCGGTTGTGACCCTTACCGAGTGCCTCTACGCCCAGCTCCAAGACGCTGGCGCGGCGATCGGGGTGTCCGTCCTTTTCCCCGGTCCCAACATGCTGCGCACCGGCATATTCAGCTCGTGGCGAGTGCGACCGCACGGGTTGGCCAAAGAACGACCGAGACAAACCCCGTATCCGACCATCGAGGACATTGAGGCCCAGATGTCGGCCGCCGGCATTGAGGTCAACTACACCGAGCCCGCCGAAGTGGCAGACCAGGTGGTACGCGGGGTGCAGGCCGGCGACTTTTGGATCCTGCCACCGAGCAAGTCCATCGATGCCCTAATCCAGGCTCGAGCCGCCTCGATGCTCGAACGAACGAATCCCACCTACCTGCGGAAGGTCCCGGGTTGACCTCCATCCAGAGAGGCTGCATTTCTATGAAGAACTATCTGGTGATCTCCTCCGATTGTCATGCCGGATTGCCAAATGAGCAGTATCGCGACTGGCTGGATCCGGCCTACAGGGACCCGTTCGACCAGTACCTGGCGGCACGCGCCGCCATGGAAGCCGAACTGGCGGAACGGGGCCTGCGCAATGAGGAGTTCGCCGAAGAGTGGGAGCGCGAGAATGCCGAAGGACTACGCGGTGGTTGGGACGCAGACCGTCGCGATCAGGAGCTCAACGCTGATGGCGTCGTTGGCGAGGTCATCTTCCCCGATGCAGACGCGGTGACCGCCGGCGCGTCGGCGCCGTTCGGAGCGGGCCTCGGGGCGTCCGCCGATATCCCGATCGATCTGTTGATGGCGGGGGCCCGGGCCCACAATCGGTGGCTGGCCGAGTTGTGCGCGCAGAGCCCGTATCGTCGGGCGGGTGTGGCCATCGTGCCGATCTTCGATGTCGATGCCGCAGTCGCGGAGATCGTCCGGGCGAGAGACTCGGGGCTTCGCGGTGGGATCCTCATTCCCTCGATGTGGCAGCCCTACGAGCCCTATCACGACGTCAAGTACGACCCGGTCTGGGCCGCCTGCTCGGAGCTCGAAATGCCGGTCCACGTCCATTCGGGCGCGGCCGACCGGGCGTCCTACGGCGAGCACGTCGGCATCTACGTCGCAGAAGTCCGCTGGTGGTCGATCCGACCCCTGTGGTTTCTCCTCTGGTCCGGAACCTTTGAGCGTTTCCCCAATCTCAGGTTCGTAACCACCGAATGCGGCGCGTTCTGGGCGCCCGACCTGCTGTGGACCTCGGACATCGTCTACGACCGCGAACATGCGGCGAAGAAGCTCGGCAAGCAGCTGACCGACCACCTGTCCATGCGACCGAGCGAGTACTTCGACCGAAACTGCTTCATCGGCGCATCGAACACGAGACGCCGCGAGCTTGGCCGCCGCTACGAGATCGGCATCGGCAATCTGATGTGGGGCAATGACTTCCCCCACCCCGAGGGAACCTGGCCACACACCAAGGAGTGGCTCAAGAACGCCTTCTTCGACATCCCCATTGACGAGACCCAACAGATCCTCGGCTCCAACGCCGCCGAGTGCTATCACTTCGATCCCGAGGCTCTACGACCGCTCGCCGAGCAGTTCGGACCCACGCCGGCGGAACTGGGCCAGAGTGGCGTCGACCTCCACAAGTGGGCCGACCTGGCTGCGGCCGGCCGGCCATGGTTGACCGGAAAAGAAGCGCTCGAGGTGCCACTCCCCGACTGAACCTAGCGCCCGACCGGGAACCAAATGCGGGAGTGAAGCGTCATACAGTGGCGGCCCGAGAACTCGCCGCCCCTGGAGGCCCGGACATTCGGCCACGAACGAAGATCTGGCTGGCCTGGACGATGGCAGCGTTCTTCGTCGCGGGCGCGTGCGGTACGACGACACGAAATCTTCCCAGTCCCGCGGGCGTGCTCAAGGCCGTCTTCGACGTGGCCATCGTCGGCGACGACGCCCCCGTGCCGATGCTCGAGCGGGACGTGGTGAAAAAGAACATTGCCGAGCCCGACCCCCGCAAGAAGCTCCGGTTGTATGCCCAGATCTACATTCAACGCGCCGCTCGTTTCGTGCCCGTGCAACTCCGCGCCCGGCAGGCGGCGGCCAGCGATCCAGCCGCAGCCGAGGTCTGAAAGCAGATGATTGCCGAACGGCTTGCGGGCATGACCGCGTTCGCCAGGGACCTCGACAAAGGCGGTCATCTCCGCACGGGCGTGACGGTCGAAGAAGCGCGGGACGTGCTCTGGACCTTCAATTCTGCCGAGCTCTGGGAGCTGCTGGTGATCAACCGAGGATGGGAACCCAACCGATTCGCCACCTGGATCAGCGACGCCCTCATCGCCGCCTTGCTTTAGTACGCCGATCTGGGTTATCCGGTTGCGGTCCTCGAGCGGGGTTGGTACGCCGGTGTGGTGGTCGACCGCATATTCACCGATCCCGATCTCGCCGCGTTGTACGACCTCTTCTGTCCATGGGAGGCAAGAGGTGACTTCAGCTTCTTCCTGCCACTGGTGATGTCGGCGAAGACGGTGCTCGATGTCGGCTGCGGGACGGGTGCGCTGTTGCACGGGGCCCGCGAGGCCGGCCATAGAGGGCGGCTGTGCGGGCTCGACCCAGCCGACGGGATGCTCGACCAGGCACGTAAGGGTTCGGACATCGAGTGGTTCCTCGGTGACCTCGCCTCCGTCGATTGGGTTGGAGAGTTCGACCTCGTCATCATGACCGGTCACGCATTCCAGGTGTTTGTCGACGATGACCAGTTGCGATCCTCGCTCACGGCCATCCGTTCGGCCCTCACCGAAGACGGCCGCTTCGCATTCGAGACCCGCAACCCGCTCGCTCGAGCCTGGGAGGAGTGGACTCCGGACAACGCGGTGGATGTTGTCGCCGCCGGCGGCACCGTGGTTCGCATGTCGCACCAGGTAGAGACGCCGGTTGACGGGAGCTTGGTCTCCTTCACCGCCACGTTTACCAGTCCAAACTGGAGCGGGCCGCTGGTCAGTCGAAGCACGCTCAGGTTCCTCGACGCCGATTCGCTGTCCTCGTTCCTGTCCTATGCCGGCCTGGCCATCGAGGAGCAGTTCGGTGACTGGGACCGGCGGCCGCTGACCGACATCAGCCCGGAGATCATCACCATCGCCAGTCGAGGGCCTTCTGGCCACGGGGAGCCTTGCCTCTCCCCCGGGGGAGAGG
>CAXMLU010000103.1:0-5821 GCA_964194255.1 uncultured bacterium | reverse complement strand
CTCCGCCGCCTGATCGGGCGGAGTCTCGCGGAGGAGGGCGCCGAGCTCATCGGGGTCCATCTCCTCGAGGGCGTCGGCGACGGTCTCCGGTTCCAGGGCGGCCAACAGCTCCTGGCGGGCGGGACGGCCCAGGTCCTCGAGCAGGTCGGCCAGCTCGCCGGGTCGCAGGCGGCGCAGGCCGTCGTGGGACGAGCGCAGGCGGACCTGGGGGACAGGCGCGCCGAAGGGCTGGATGGCCGCCCAGTCGATGACCTTGTCCGGGGTCGGCCGGGTGCGCAGCCGGCTGGGGCCGAGGCGGCGCAGCAGCGACTGTGCGCTCACGTCCACACCGACCAACCGGATGGCATTCCACACCACGGCCAGGTAGAGGTCGGCGGCCCGGATGACCTGAACGCCGTCGACATCGACCAGCTGGTGATCGAGCACGTCACGGGCCAGCGTGACCTCGCCCGGGCGGCGGACGAAATCCCTCAGGTCCAGACGGGCCGAGTTGAGGCGGACCTCACTATGGTTTAGCTCGAGGATCTGGTCGGCGTCGACAAACGCCTCCCGGCGACCGACGCGGACAACCAGGCCGGTGACCGGGGGATAGGGCTCGGAGCCGCCCCAGCGCGCGACCACGTCGACCAGGCGGCCGACCTCTTCACCGCTCTGGTTGCGGACCGGGCGCCCGATGACGCCGGCGAGGGACACGAGGGCATCACGAACGGCCCGGGTCGCGAGCAGCCGCTGGGTGCGCTGCTGACGCCGGTGGCGGAGAACTTGGGGAGACCGGAGCGGGGGACGGCGAGCCATAGCTGACCTCGGGCGGTGTCAGCCGAGCCGGCAACCGGCAGCGTCAGCGGGCGGTCATACGCCGGCTCGGGGGGAGGAACGGAACAAGGCGGCGGTACTCGGGGGTTCGCCACGTTTCAAGCGTCCTCACCTCCTTAGTCCGGTGTCACCTCGTCAAGTACGCGCAAAAATCCGACCTAGTAAGTGTACCCATTAGGGGAAAGGGTCTCCGCGATGTGGCCTCCCGCGACGATTAAGGTTCGCACCGATGGGCTACCGAGCCGAGCGCGAGTTGCTCACGTCCCGGACGGAGCTCCCGGTGCAGGACAGCGGTGTGGGCACAATGCTCAAGTGTCCCGAGCCGCCAGTTGCCCTACCACCGCCTGTATACGTCGCGGCGGGGGGCCATTTCCAGGCGCGCCGAAGGTGGCAGCGGGCATTGGCCGCCCATTCCCTCATCCTGCTCTTTGGCCTGCTCGCCTTGGCGCCGTTCATGGACCTGCACACCTCGTGGGTGGCGGATGAAGGCGCCTACGCCCTTGCCGTGCACGACCTGCGGCACGGGACGTGGCAGTACGACTACGTCGGCACGAAGATCGATCCCATCGGGAAATGGTTCCCGGTGGACAACGGCGACATGCAAGCCGGTCCCACCGGGCTCCGCTACTACGCGTACCTGAAGCACCCGCTCGACGTGGTGATCCCGTGGTTGAGCGTGTCGGTCTTCGGCTCGGGTCTCGGTTACCACCTCCCCTCTCTGTTGGGCGCCCTGCTGACGGCGGTGGCCGCATGGCTGCTGACGGCCGAATTCAACCGCCGCGCCGCGCCGCTGGCCTTCTGGTTGGCGGCCATCAGCCCGATGGCGGTGAACGCCTACCTGTTGTGGAGCCATGCCCTCAGCGCCGGTGTCGCCGGAATCACGTTGTGGGCCGCCATTCGGTGCTGGCGGTCACGCGGCGATCCGCGGTGGGGCGCGGCGACCATAGGTGGCATCGCCTTGGGGGTCCCCTTGCGCTCAGAGGCAGCCCTGTTCGGCGTGGCCGTCGCCGTGATCGTGGGGGCGGCGCTCGCGGTCAAGGGGGACTGGCGTCAGGGGGGCGTCCTGGCCATGAGCGGACTGGCCGCGGTGTACGGAGTCAGACATTTCGAGCAGACCGTCGTGTCGTGGATCGTCGGTCACTCCACCGGCGGGTTGTCTGAGGGCGTGCGGGGCACCGATCACAGCGGCTACATCGCCGGCCGGCTTCGCGGGGCAGGCCACGACCTGCTGGCCGGTAGCGAATACACCCAGCGGGCCCACCATCTCATGGCCGTGGCGCTCGTTCTGGTGGCGATTGCCGGACTAATCCTGCGGACTCGGTACCGATACCGGTACTACATCGTGGCGCCGGTGCTGGTCACCGTGCTGTGGCTCTATCACATCCGCTTCGTCGGCAACCCGCTCGAAGCGACCACGGGTTTGCTGGCGGCATGGCCCGTGCTGTTGCTGGCGTTGATGTGTCTTCGTCGGCCGAGCCTTCTGAGCGTGCAGTCGTCGCTGATCGGCGTCGTCGGGTTGTTCGCCCTGATGGTCGTGGCCACGGACTATGCCGTCGGGGGAGGCCTGGAGTGGGGGGGCCGCTTTTTCTCGCCCGCGCTAGTTCCTCTGGCCGCGCTGGCGGCCGACTCACTGGTCGGCGCGTTCAAGGGTCTGCCCCGTCCCGGATTCATGGTCGGCGCCGCGGTCGTGGCCGGGCTGGCGGTTCTGCCCGCCGCCCTCGGCCTCGACATGCTCCGTCTCTACCGGACGGATAAGGACCTCTTCTACAACGAACTTGTCACGCGGTCGAGCAGTTTGGTTGTCATCGACGGGGTGCAGCTGATCGAGCTCCCACGGGGCGCTTGGCGGCTCGATCCGAAAGTGCATTTCCTGTTCACCACCGGCGACGTCGAGGCCTCTGATGCGTTGTCGCGCCTGCATGCGGCGGGGGTGCGCGAGGTGACCCTGCTGAAGCGGCAGGGCGATCCGACGATGACGGGCGCGCCTTACCCACACGCCGTCGACGTGACCGGCCCCGTGTTCTTGCGTGACACCTGGCAGTTGCTGCGGCTGAGCGACTAGCAGCCGTCCCCTCGGCTCCCGGCGGCCCCCCGCTGGCCCTGCTATACGGCCGGATGCAGGTACTTCTCGTCCAGAGAACCGATCTGTACGCCGTTGCCGAAGCGGACCACGTAACGGATCCAGGTGAGACCCTCCGCGACGACGACCACGCCGGCGGTCCCGGCGGGAACTCCGGGCAGGTCGGTGGCGGCCGTAACCTTCTGTTTCCGTTTCAACACGTCTTTGCAGTGTAGGAGGCTCTGGGCATGTTCGAATGGAACGAAGAGCAGCTGATGATCCGCCAGGCCGTTCGCCAGTTCGTCGAGAAGGAGATCAAACCCCATCTCGAGGAGCTCGAACACGGGGACACTCCGCCCTACGAGAAACTCCGCAAGCTGTTCCGGACGTTTGGGCTCGACGCCATGGCCCGCGACGGATTCGAGAAACGGCTGTCGGGATCGGGCTCGGGCGGCGCCGCGGAGGAGCGCGGAAGGCCCGATGGGGGCGCGTTCACCATGATCCCGATCATCGAGCTGTGCCGGTACTGCCCAGGCATGGTGACGGCCATGGGTGTGAGCGTGGGCCTCACCGCCGCCGCCATCATGGCGCGGGGCACCGACGCCCAGAAGCGGCGGTGGGCCCTCGACCTGCTCACGCTGGACAAGATCGGCAGCTGGGCCATCACCGAGCCGAACTCGGGCTCCGACGCCTTCGGTGCCATGTTGTCCACCGCCCGCCGGGATGGGGAGGAGTACGTACTCAACGGGTCGAAGACGTTCATCACCAACGGACCGTATGCCGACACCATCGTCTTCATCTGCAAGCTGGACGATGGCACGGACCCCGCCCACCGCAAGGTGCTGAGCTTCGTGCTCGACCGGGGCATGCCCGGTCTGGAGCAGTCCAAACCGCTGCGCAAGATGGGGATGCACAGCTCGCCCACGGGTCAGCTCTTCCTCACCGACGTGCGAGCCGGCCGGGACCGGCTGCTGGGCGGGACCGAGGATGTGCCTGATCGGTCGGCCGCCAAAGACACGTTCTCGATGGAACGAACCGGCGTGGCGGCCATGGCCCTCGGCATCGTCGAGCAGTGCCTGGACCTCTGCGTGCAATACGCCAGGGACCGCGTGCAGTTCGGCAAGCCCATCGGCGAGTTCCAGCTGATCCAGCTCAAGCTGGCCAAGATGGCGGTGGCTCGCCTGAACATCGAGAACCTGGTGTTCCGCCAGATCGAGATGGCGGCGGCGGGGAAGCCGATGACTCTGGCCGAGGCATCGGCGTGCAAGCTCTACGCGGCCCAGGCCTGCATGGAGGTGACGCTGGAGGCGGTGCAGCTCTTTGGCGGCAATGGCTACATGGCCGAGTTCCAAGTGGAACAGTTATGCCGCGACGCCAAGGTCCTCCAGATCTACGCCGGCACGGACGAGATCCAGGTTTCCCAGATCGCCCGGAGTCTCCTGGCTACGGTTTGAGGGGTTTTTTGGGGGCTTTAAAACGGACAATCCCGCCGATCTGGTGGTTGGCCCAGCCACGAAGAGCGATCATCAGTTCTTTTGGTCCAGCGGACTATCGAGACGGGCTTTCCGTAGTCCATACTCTTCCTAAGTCGAGTGCAGGGGGCCCAGCACGTGCGGTTTGCTTCTTCATTCATGCGTAGACACACCGGTCCGTGGGCCGGTCGCGCCCTTGGCGCGGGAGCCGCGGCCACGGCCTTGGTCGCCGCGCTGGTAGCCGGTCCGTTCGCTGGCGTAGCGGCGGCGGTCGGCATTGATCCGTCGACGACAACCCTGGTCTCGGCGCCATCGGGTTCGTCACAGGTCGGCCAAATGGTCACCTATACGGCAACCGTTGCCAGTTCACCGAGCGGCGGACCCGTCCCAACCGGGACCGTGGACTTCCTCGACGGCGCCACAAACGTCTGTCCTGGAGTGCCACTCGTAAGCGGTGTAGCGACCTGTCAGCAGACCTACACGTCTCCCGCTACGCATTCGATCACCGCGAACTATGTCCCGGACATAGCCACCACCTACATACCCTCGTCGTCGGGTGTATCTCAGACCGTCAACGCGACTATGTCGTCCACCAGCGTGGTCTCCGATGTGAATCCATCGCCCATGGGTGCGACGGTTACCTACACCGCAACGGTCACCCCGAGTAGTGCTCCGACGCCTACCGGGACTGTGGCGTTCTCTGATAACGGCGCTCCTATCTGTTCGCAGACCCTCCTACTGAACGGCAGCGCGCAAGCGTCGTGCGCTGTGCCGTACGGGGCGGGAACTGCGGGCTCGCATTCCGTCATTGCCACATTCACAAGCGGCGATGCCAACTACACGAACTCGACGTCGGGGTCCTTCTCTCAGACGGTAAGCGTCGCTACTTCGAGCACAGGATTGAGCGCGACGCCGTCGGGTACGACGATCGCCGGTGAGGTGACTGCCTACCAGGCGACGGTGTCCGGCTCCTTTGGCACCCCGGCCGGCAACGTGACGTTCTTCGATGGGACAACCGTCATCTGTCCGGCCGCTCCAGTGGACATCAACGGTCAGATCTCGTGCAACCAGACGTACCCCACGACAGCCGGGTCCCCTCATCAGATCAAAGCCGTCTACAACGGTGATCCGACAACCTACTCCGGGTCGACGTCACCGACGATCCCTGAAGCTATCGCAGCTGGCACCCCGACGGGCGCGGTCGTGGCCGGGGCCCCGCAGTCCGCGATCGTCGGACGGCCCTTTGTCACGCCGATCACGGTCACCGTTACCAACCAATTCGGCGCTGCGATGAGCAATGTCACGGTGACCTTCTCCGGGCCGCCGCAAACCGGACCGTCGGCCACGTTCGGCAACAGCGGGGTGGCCCATACGAGCCCGTCCGGCGTCGCCACGGCACCGTCGCCGGTTGCGAACGGGTTCGCGGGTGGCTACACGGTGACGGCCACGGTCGCCGGCGGCACGCCCGCCACCTTCA
>CAXMLU010000102.1:0-2967 GCA_964194255.1 uncultured bacterium | reverse complement strand
GCGGAACGGCGCGTCGCCGAAGCTGAACACCCCGCCGTCCGCCCCGGCCAGCCACATTCCCTGGCGCGATGGCGTGGCCACGGCGGCCACGATCGGCGAGTTGGTGCCCACCGCGCTGTACTGGCCAGCGCGACCGAAATTGAGCACCTGGCCGCCACTGGTGATTATCGAGTACCCGGCGGCCCCGACAGGTGGCGGCGGCGGAACGACCACGGTCACCGGCGGGGGTCGGGGTGTGGGCGGTGGCGGTCCGCCGGGCGCTCCGACGAAGAGCGGTAGAGGCGCGTAGGAGGCGCCGACGGTGGCCGTCGAGTCGCCGGCCATCCATCTGTCGAGGACGGTGGCGTACACGCTGCGAAAGTCGATGGTGGGCACAAGGTCGCCGTTGTCGTCGAGCGTGCTCAGTGAGGGTTGGTCGCCGACCAGGCCGCCGCGAACCTTGGACCCAATGACGAACACGTTGTTAGCTGTGCCGTGGTCGGTTCCCCTGGAGTTGTTGCCGTCGACCCTGCGGCCGAACTCTGAGAAGGTCATCAGCGTGACCCGGTCAGCCCACGCGGACCCCAGCGTGTCGTAGAAGCTCTGGACGGCCCGGTCGAAATCATCGAGAAGGGCAGCCTGCCCCACGAGCTCGTCGGCGTGAGTATCGAAGCTGCCGAAGGAGCACGACAGCACCCGGACACCCAGGTTGGCGTTGATGAGCCGGGCGCCGAGGACCAACTGGCTGGTGAGGTCACCGGGCGGCAGTGCGGGCGTGTACGACGGCGTTACTGTCGCCGCCAGCGTCATCGTCGCGCTACCGACCCGGCCGAGTCCGTCCGCCCAACGGCCGTAGCCTGTCGAGCCTCGCCCCAGCGCGCTGACGGCATCGAACATTCGCCCATCTGATGGATCGCTGCGATCCAGACCGAAGGCGGCAGAGAGGTCCACCGGCAGGGCGGTCCCCTGCGTTGTCTGCCCAACGAGATGCAGCGGGCAGGCGTTGCCGATGGCGACAGCCCGGAGCAGGTCCGGCGAGCCCATGCCATCGAGCCAACGACCAAGCCAGCCGGATGTGGGCGGGCCCGTATCAGCTGCCCCTTTCATCCACGTGGCCATGGAAGCAAAGTGGCTCAGATCCGAGCCAGCGAAGCCGACGCCACGGATCACGGCCACCTGACCGGCATCGAAGCGCCGCTTCAGGCGCACGAGCGAGGGATGGAACCCGACGCCTGGTCCCACCGGGAGGACGCTCGAACCGGGCAGGGCGATCAGCGGGCGTTTGGCAAAGTAGGCCGAATCACCGAAAGGCACAATGGTGTTCAGACCGTCGTTGCCGCCACCCATGAGGATGACGACGAGTACACCGTCGGCAGGGCCAATGGGCGCCGCGAACGCGGCCGTTCCCCGCTCGAGGAGCCAGGACCGAGCGAGGAGTGTTCCTGCCCCGGCCAAGCTCCCTTGCAAGAAGCGGCGCCGGCTGAAGCCACCGGCCGTCTCGGGCCTGCACAGGCTGCGATAGACGTCCTCGTACTCCGGCTCAGGCATGTCCGTCCTGTCGTGGCGGGTAAAGGGCTCGGTCGGCTCTCATGCCAGCTGGAATTCGGGCGTGAGCATCGTCAGGGTGATGAGGTTGGCCTGCTCGGCCCCGCCCCCTGCGGCCCGCTCTCCTGTCAACCAGTTCTCCAGGCTCGAACGGGTGAAAGCAGACGGGGCGTCGATGCCGAAGGCGTCGAATGCCGTCTGCACTGCGCCCGCCACCGGGAGCGACGGTGTGGACGCCAGCATGTTGGCGTTCACCGCCGACCAGGTGAGGTTTCTGGCGAAACCAGCCCGAGACCAGAACGCCGAGGCCGAGATCCAGTAGCCGTTCTGGGGCCAACCGGCGACGTTCGGTGGGTTGAACAGCTGTTGGCCCATGCCGTCGGTGTACCAATCGGGACGAGCCACCGAGGCACTGATGCCAGTGCTGCGCAGCGCGGCCACCACGAACTCGGTCGGTGTGCGAACCAGCCCGCTCTTGGCCTGCGGCGAATAGAACTCGGGCCGGTTGAAGATGGCCCTGAGAAGCGCGGTCACGTCGAGGTCGTTGGAGACGAGGAAGGCATTCGTGATGGCGTCGGACACCACCTGCGGCGGACGGGGATACGCCAGATAGGACCACAGCTTGTTGGCGATGAAACGGGCCGCCGTGGCTTTGGATGAACCCATCAGCATCTGATCAATGATCTGGGGACCGTTCCAGTTCTGGGTGATCCCGAAGAACCGCTTAAGCGAGTTTTCGTGGTTGGCGGCATCGAAGAACGCCCGTGTGCCAGTTTGATCAGTTCCATATCCGGTCCATGCGGCGGCAGAGGCGACCACATCGGCCTGGGTGTACTGATTCACGCCGAGGGTGAAGAGCTCCATCAGCTCCCGGGCGAAGTTCTCGTTGGGCGCACCGACCACGTTCTGGTCGTTGTCCAGGTAGCGGATCATGGCTGGGCTGGCGGCAACCGACTGACACAGAGTCCGGAAGCTGCCGAGCCCTTGGGACCGGAACAGCTGGTTCTGATCAAGCATGTTCGAGACGATGCCCACCTTGTCGAGTGAACTGGCGAAATGCCCGTGCCAGAACTGGGTCATCTTCTCGTGCAGAGGCGTCGTCGACAGTCGCATGCGCTCGACCCACCAGGTGTGGAGGGCCACGAACTGCAGGTAGCTGTCCACTGCCGGGTTGCCGACCTCCGGAGGAGGTATGGCGGGCGGTGCGGCGGAGACGTTAAGTACCGACTCGACTGCCGTGGCCAAGTTGAGCGAGGCGAGGGCATCGATCTCGGACCGGGTGCCACCATAGCCAGCGCGGCGCAGTAGTTGAGCTGCGTCAGCACGGGGGATCGACATCTAACCTCCGGGAGACCCTCAAAACCTCATTTCGTCAAATGGGGGCCAAAGCTTGAGGGACCGTTTCACCTCGGCCCCGGGGGCACTGTTGCATTGAGAGGCGGG
>CAXMLU010000101.1:0-4875 GCA_964194255.1 uncultured bacterium | reverse complement strand
ATTCTGAGCAAGACGAGGAGGACTCGATGCGCCGGCAAATTGCACCATCGGAACTAGCACGAGATGCACGCTTCCAAAGGATCGAAACGGTCGAGCGCTTCAACGAGCCCCGCCAGACCGGCGAGGAGCGAAAGATGGATGCCGACGCTCCGGATGTCGGCGAGCGCGCCCGCCGTCAAATGCACGGCATCTTCGTCGGGGAGATCCAGGCTCTGGAGGGAGCGGGGCGTACCTGCTTCGACTACGACACCGGCAGCAGCGACGGAGAAGTGCCGTTCGCGCTGAAGCTGGACATGGCTCGGCAATGCTGGGACGAGGCCCGCCACGTCGAGATCTCAATCAAGCTCAGCGAACACATGGGCTGCGCCATCGGCGAGTACGCCGAGAGCGTCACCCTCTTCGAAGCCGCCTGCCACGATGACCCGGTGTTCCGCCTGGCCGGCGTGAACCGCGCCCTGGAGGGTCTGGCCATCGACGTGTTCAACACCATGCGCGACTTCGGCGCCAGCGTGGAGGACCCGACGCTGTTCTTCTGCGAGGACTGGATGCTCGCGGACGAGGTCACCCACGTGAAGATGGGTTCCAACTGGCTGCGGTCGATGACGGAAGGCGACGCCGATAGGCGCAAGCGCGCCCTCGAGTTCCAGAGTGCGGTGGATTCAATGTTCAATTTTGGTGGCCGGCGAGGTGAGGGCGCCGACGTGGCCATTCAGCTGGCCAGGCGGTTTCGCAAGATGGCCGGCTTCACTGACAGCGAGGTCGACGAGATCGCCGAGCAGGCCGCCGCTCAAGCCGTCGCCAACGCCGTTTGACGCCCGAACAGCACCGAGCCGCAAAAGCCATCAACGACGCCGCGTCGCCGTCCGTCTCGGAGACGTCGGCGGAGTTAACGCGGCCACGCCCGCCCATCCCAGGCTTGGGGTGTCCCACAGCTCGTTGAACGCGACCTCGACAGTGGGGGAGAAGCCGCAGCACAGTGAGAAGTCGTAGCGATGGCGGGCTCTGAACGACACCGTCTGCCAGCGCGCCGACCGACCCCAACTATGGGCATCCCAGGCGGCGGCCTGCTCCGGGGAAAGTTCATCCTCGGGCGGGGCCCCGGCAAACGACGTGTCTCGCCGGTCGGCCACGCGCTGGAGCACTCTGGACAGCTCGTCGACGATGTTCGGCTCGGACAGGTGACGCGGCCGGGCCTTGTCCTCGAAGGCTCCGCCCAGGACTTCGATGACGATGGGATCAAGGCCAGCCAGCCGGGTCCGACTGAGCATCGACCGTTCGTCGACGCGGATGCTGACGACCGGTTCATCCGCGAGGCCCACCTGTCGTATGACCTCTGCCGCGCACCGCTGAATGCTGGCGACGTCGTAATCGACGATCTCGAAATCGGCGGGTTCAACGACGATCTCCGTCGCCACGTTCCGGACCTCCTACCCGCTCAGGCATCCTCGAGGACGGTGACCGTCCCGTTGGTCCCGTCGACGTGAACCAGCGCACCGTCGTGGATGCGGCGGGTGCCGTCGGTAACCGAGACGACGCATGGGATCCCCAGTTCGCGGGACACGATGATGGCATGGCTGAGCTGAGCGCCGACATCGACGACGACGCCTGCGGCCGGCACGAACAACGGTGTCCAGGACGGATCGGTGCTGGGCGCGACGAGCACGTCTCCCGGCTCCAAGTCCCCGCCATGGAACGGGTCGAGGATGACCCGGGCCCGGCCGGTGGCTTCGCCCGGGCAGCCGGAGATGCCCTGCAGCACCGTTCCCGCCGTCGCGGGCACGACCGTTGACTGGTTGCGGCCGAGCCAGCGGTCAGTGGGGATGTACACGCCGTTGATGACGAATGGCGGCACCAGCCCGACCAGTTCCCTGAACCGATTCTCGCGCTCCCGAATGGTCTGTCTGAATGGCGTGGGGTCGTCGAGGAAGGCCAACAGTTCCTCCTCGGTCAGCATCCCGTAGTTGCCCTCTTCGTCGAAGTGACCGGCGGCCACCATGCGCCGTCCGAACTCGTGCATCAGCACCCGGCCTTCCTGCACGAGGCGGACGATGTTCGTCTTGGTGCGCTCGCGTCCGGCAAGGAAGAGGGCGGCCGCGCCCAAACCGGCTTGGAACTGGCCTTGGGCCTCCGGATCCGTGGCCAGTGCATCGACGACGACTGCGCCCAGCGCTTCGCGCTCGGCGGCGAGGGCATGTTGATGGCCAGCAGGAGCGGCGTCATCGGGCGAGAGCCGCATCCGGTCGATCGCAGTCAACGCCAAGTCCGGATGAGTCTCCCAGGTGGGGCAGCGCATCTCCCACTCGTTCGGCCCGCGCGAGCCGAACTCGTAGAGGAAATCCTCGAAGCGCTTGATGAAACCGGCCGCGTCGTCACTGCCGTCGTCCCGCAATCGCTCGAGCAGCCCATCGACTCCGGCGTCGAACGCCTTGCTGACGCTCTTTGAACCGGCGGCCATCCGGCCGAGTTCCCACATGGCGAACGAGGGGGCGGCCGAATCGACGCCGCCGACTCCCGCCGCCAGCTTCATGGCCAGCTCAGGTTGGCCGATGGCACCGCAGACCGTCGTCAGAATCCCGAGCGGCACCATGGCGCAATATGAGATGAAGAGATGCTCGGCGAACAGCCTGCGGAACCATTCACCAAACAGTTGGCGCGTGCGCTCGACGAGCTCACGATCGTCGAGTTTGGAAAGGTCCGGGCGAGCGGCTCGCAACTCCTCCATGGCGCGCTGGCTCTCGACCAACTCGGGAAGGTCCTGGGCGGTGAGGATCCATCCGAGGGTCTCGCCGACGCGGGCGCTGTGCTCGGGGCTCTCATCGCCGGACGCGGGCTGGTAAGGCAGCACATCCGGCTGCTCGCCGAAGAGCGAGTAGTCGACCATCTCGGGCGTCAGTCCGGGGACACGCACGCCGAAGATCCGGGAGACCGAGACGTTGAGATAGCAATAGCCGCCGAACACGCCCAGGATCTCGATCTCGTCAGGGCTGAACTCATCTGTATCGAACACTCCAAAGCGCTCGAAGGCATCTCGCCAACCTTGCTCGGCGCCAGGGATCCCGACGAGGGTCCAACTCAGCGGCGCCACCGGGTCGGGGAACACTTCGCCTACGTTGCCCCTCGTGTAGATGGGATAGCGGCGGCTGATCGGGTTGTCGACAACCCACGCGTCAGGCGGCAACTCTCGCATCGGACCCCTCCATCTCTCGCGGTGCCAGCAGGACCCTAGGCGTTACGCCTCGTCGGCGCTGCTCGAGAGGCCCACCAGGTCGCCTTGTGCCGACCCTTTCCCATGCTCACAACCCATCACCCGAGCCAGACGCGGCGGACCCGATTACGCTGGGATTTGGTGCTCCAAGGGGGGTGCCGCCGGAAGCCACGGCGCTGTACGTGTAATGAGGAGTCCCAACCACATGATCCGTAACTCGCGTCTCATGGCCGCGCGGCGATCGTCGCCGTTGTCGGCTTGACGATGGCGGCCTGCAGCAGCAGCAAGTCGAGCACGGCCAAGGTCGGCGCCTCGGGATCGACGACGACCGCGGCCGCGCCGGCATCGGGTTCGCCGACAACCGCGGCCGCCGACCCGCTCGCCGCCGCCAAGGCGGCTACCGCATTGGCCGAAAAGGGTACCAACCGCAACGTTGACCCGACGTCCCGCCCGGCCGTCAAGGGCAAGCACGTGGTCGTCATATCGCAGGGCGAAGCCAACCTCAGCAGCCAGATACCGTCCGATGCGGCCGTGGCCGCTGGCAAGGCCCTGGGCTGGACAGTCGATCTCTACGACGGCAAGCTGAATTCGTCCCTCAGCGTGGGCCTGGTGCGCCAGGCCATAGCCGCCGGCGCCGACGGGATCATTCTCGACGCCATCGACTGCCAGCAGATCAAGGCGCCGCTGCAGGAGGCCAAGGCCAAGGGCATCATGGTCGTCGGCATCTACGCCTTTGACTGCAACGATCCCAAGGGCGGTGGATCCTCGGACCCCCTGTTCAGTGGTCAGATCAACTTCGGTCCGAAGGCCACCGACGTCGATGCGTTCACGCAATCCTATGGAGTCGACCAGGCCAACTACATCATCGCCGCCAGCAACAACACGGCCAAGATCATTGCCATCCACGACCCCGAGTTCGTGGTTCTGGACTGGACGTTGGTCGGGTTCCAGAAAGCGATCGAAGCGTCCGGCGGATCCAAGATCGTTTCTCAGCTCGACGTCACCGCCTCCGACATCTTGAGCGGGCAGATCACCGCCAAGATCCAGGCTGAGATCAGTCGGCATCCGGAAGCGACCTGGATCAAGAGTCCCTATACCTTCATCACCCTCCTCGGCCTTGTACCCGCTTTGGGCTCCAGGGCTGGTCAGATCAACGTGATGGGCGGCGAAGGATTCCAGCCGGAGCTCGACCTGCTGCGCCAGAACAAGATCCAGGCCGTCAACATCATCTCTTCGGAGTGGACCGGATGGGCCGCCTCGGACACCCTCAACAGTCTGTTCGCCAAACAGAAGCCGGCCGACAGCGGGATCGGTTGGACCATTGCCGACAAGGATCACAACCTGCCGGCATCCGGCAACTTCACGCCGCCTATCGACTTCAAGACGGAGTACAAGAAGGCGTGGGGCGTGAGCTGATGGCTGAAGCCGACGACCAGACCGGAGTCTCCGAGGGAGAGCCGGGCGGGGTCGGCTCCCTCAACGCGGCCGACACGGGCGACGCGGCCGATCCGGTAGCGCCACCTTCCCGGGTGGCGCTACGGATCGACCATCTGTCCAAGACCTTCCCTGGTACCCGAGCCCTCCGCGACGTCTCGTTTGCTATCGAGCCAGGGCAGATCCACGCTCTCCTGGGCGGCAACGGCTCGGGCAAGTCGACGCTGATCAAGATC
>CAXMLU010000100.1:0-1744 GCA_964194255.1 uncultured bacterium | reverse complement strand
GTCCCGGAGCTGGATGTCGGTCAACAGGTGGCTGGGGCGGATCGATCGTGGTGAACGACCTCGATGCTCATCTGACCGTCGCCTACATGATGAACCGGATGGGTGAGGGCACCGTCGGCGACGAGCGAGGCGCCAGGATCGTGGCCGCGGCCTTCGCCGCCGCCGGCTCTAGCTCGTAGGCCAGGGATATTCTGGGCTGGCTCACAGCTGATCCTGCGCCGGCTCCAACATTGGCGGCCCACACTGACGACCGCGGGTCTGCCGGTGGCGATTGACCGCGCCCGATGATGAGAAAGAGGACATTGCCGTGCACCCTTCTCGTTCCACCGCCCGCCTCATCGTCGTCTCCATCGCCGCCCTCGGGGCCGGGGCCATCCTCGGCGTCACCGCCCTGTCCGGCGCGGCCACGACGACCACTCCTCTGACTACGAAGCCCCCGGCCGCCTCCAGTCCGGCTGCCCCCGGGACGGGGGGAGGGTTCCGGTCCAACGAGAATGCAACCCACGAATCCGGGGAGAGTTCCGCTCGGGAGGCAGCCGAGAACTCCGGCCAGCTCAAGCACGGCCCGTTTGGGTCCAACGAGAACCCCACCCACGAGGGATCAGAGAGCCCGGCTAGGGAAGGCCAGGAGAGCTCGACCAATCCGCGAGCGCAAGCCCCCACCTCGCCGGCCGCCCCGGCGTCGGTCGGCAACGTTTGATCGCCGCTCACCTGCGGTTGCTTCAGCCGTGATCTGCAGCCACGCTGGCTAGGGATGCCGTGGGATGGAGAAAGTTACCAGGAGCGCTTCGACGCGTTGGCCGAGCAGGGCCACGATGTGCACGGCGAGGCCAGCTTGGTGGTGGATCTGGCCCCGACTTCCGTCCTCGATGTCGGGTGCGGCACCGGCCGGGTCGCCATCGAGCTTGCCCGCCGAGGTGTCGAGGTGGTTGGCGTGGACAAGGACGCGTCGATGCTGGCGATGGCCCGAGGGCGCGGCCCAGCCGTGACCTGGATCGAAGCCGACGTGACTGGCATGCAACTCGATCGGATATTCGATGTCGCGGTCATGGCAGGGAACGTTCCCCTGTTCACGCCACCCGGGACAGAGGCCGCGTTGGTCGCCGCCTGCGCCCGCCACCTGGGGAGCGGCGGTCGCCTCGTCGCCGGCTTCCAGCTCGGGCGGGGGTACGACTTGGCGGAGTACGACGGCCATTGCGCCGAAGCCGGCCTCGAGCTGGTTGAGCGGTGGGCGACGTGGAATCGGGACCCCTTTCCCAGGGACGGCACCTATGCCGTCTCGATCCATCGGAGCGGCTCAGAACTACGCACCACCTGAGGTCAAACTGACCCCTTTTTCTGACCTCATCGTCGTGGCGGGATCGGCCGATGCCTTGGTTGGGAGGTGCCGCCCGTGAGACTGCTTCTCGACTGGACCTTCGGACCCATCGTGCGCACCTGGAAGCTCACCAGCTTCCTCATACAAGCCGCCCGGAGCCTGACCGCCCTTGAGGATTCGAACGAGTGGTGGACAGGTGCCACACGCATGATTGTCGGGGAAGTGCCAAGCAGTCTCACGCGGCGGCACCTGCCACAGCCGATGCCCACGGTGGCCGAGGCGATGGTCGCCAGCCGGCGATCACGAGTGCCGGCTCATGATCCGGTGCTGGTGTCAGTGGTTGTTGGCGAGGCGCGATCCTTACGTCACGCCGCGAGCGACGACGAGCTAATCGCCTCAGCCGGTCAGGGATGGTTAGGGATAACC
>CAXMLU010000099.1:0-2375 GCA_964194255.1 uncultured bacterium | reverse complement strand
CGCCGGCCGCCCTTGACCACCTTGGCGACCCGGTTGACCTTGATGGTCCGGTCCTCGTATTGGGAATCTGCTGGCATGGTTCTCTCTTCCTTAGAGCTCGAGCCCGCCCTCGCGGGCGGCGTCGGCGACCGCGGCCACTCGGCCGTGATACAGAAATCCACCGCGGTCGAAGACGACCTTCGTCACGCCGGCGGCCCGGGCCCGATCGGCCACCAGCCGTCCGACGGCGGTGGCGGTGCGGGCATTGCCGGTCTTGCCGCCGGACCGGAGGTCCTTCTCCACGGACGACGCGGCGGCCAGCGTGCGGCCGCTGCGATCGTCGATGACCTGGGCGGTGATGTGTTTGTTGGATCGGAACACGGCCAGGCGCGGCCGATCGGCCGTCCCCACCACCCGCTTGCGCACGCGGTAGTGCCGGCGGGCGCGGGCCTGCTGCTTGTCCTTGGTGCTGTAGCTCATCGGCCTTCCTCCGTCCCGGTCACTTGGCGGCCTTGCCGGCCTTGCGCTGGACGCGCTCGCCGGCGTAGCGAACGCCCTTGCCTTTGTAGGGCTCGGGCTTACGGATCTTGCGGATGTTGGCCGCCACCTGACCGACCGTCTCCTTGTCGATGCCCTTGACGGTGATCCGGGTGGGGGCGGGCACTTCGAAGGTAATCCCCGGAGGGGCGTCGACGATGACCGGATGGCTGAAGCCGAGCGCCAGCTCGATCTGGTTGGGACCCTTGGCGGTGGCGCGATATCCGACGCCGACGATCTCGAGGTCCTTGGTGAAGCCGGTTGTGACGCCGACGACCATGTTGTTGACCAACGAACGGGTCAGGCCGTGCAACGCCCGGTTCATGCGCTCGTCATTCGGCCGCTCCACGAGCAGCGTGGAGTCCTCTTGATGGCGCACGGTGATCTCGCCCGGCAGGTCGCGTTCGAGCATGCCTTGCGGTCCCTTGACGACCACGTGGCCGTCGGACAGCGACACGTCGACACCCGAGGGGACGGGAATGGGGGAACGTCCGATGCGTGACATGGCTACCTCACCACACGTGACACAGGACCTCGCCGCCCACTCGGCGCTGGCGCGCCTCGCGGTCGGTCATGAGTCCCTGGCTGGTTGAGAGGATGGCGACACCGAGGCCGCCGAGGACACGGGGCAGCCGGTCGGCCGGGATGTAGACGCGCAGACCCGGCTTCGATACGCGACGGAGCCCGGAGATGGTTCGGACCCGCTCCTTGGAGTACTTCATGTTGATTTCGAGGTAACGGCCGGGACGACCGGCGTCGTCCTGCACGGCAAAGCCCTCGATGTAGCCCTCCCGCTGGAGGATCCCGGCGAGAGCTTCCTTGAGCTTGGAAGACGGCATGCGCACGGTGTCGTGCATCGCCACATTGGCGTTGCGGATCCGGGTGAGCATGTCGGCGATGGGGTCGGTCATGGTCATGCGCAGCTTCCCCCTTTCACCAGCTGGCCTTGGTGACGCCGGGCACTTCGCCGGCATGAACCAGCTCGCGCAGGCAGATCCGGCAGAGCCCGAACTTGCGGAACACCGCCTTGGGACGACCGCAACGTTGGCAACGGGTATACCCCCGCACCTTGAACTTCGGCTTCCGCTGCTGCTTCTGGATGAGCGCCTTCTTGGCCATGTGTCTGTTACTGCCCCTCGCGTCGGAACGGAAAGCCGAAGGCATCGAGCAGAGCCCTGCCCTCGGCATTGGTACGTGCGGTCGTCACGATGGTGATGTCCATGCCACGCGTGGCGTCGACCTTGTCGTAATCGATCTCAGGAAAGATCAGCTGCTCGGAAACCCCGAAGGTGTAGTTCCCGCGGCCGTCGAAACCGGTCGGCGGCAAGCCGCGGAAGTCCCGGATGCGGGGGATGGCCAGGCTGACCAGGCGATCGAAGAACTCCCACATCCGGTCCCCGCGCATGGTCACCTTGGCGCCGATCGAGTTCCCCTCGCGCAGCTTGAATCCGGCGATGGACTGCTTGGCCTTGGTCACCATGGGCTTCTGGCCGGTGATCTGCGTGAGATCCCGTACCGCGCCCTCGAGGAGCGAAGGCTGCTGCGTCGCTCGGCCCACACCCATATTGACCACGATCTTCTCGAAGCGCGGCACCTGCATGATGTTGGCCAGCCCCAGCGTGTCCTTGAGCTTGGCGCGGATCTCCTGGTCGTAGCGGTCCTTGAGACGAGGACGGGTGGCGGTGGTCACAGGTCGCCTCCGCACTTACGGCACATGCGAGCGGCGCCGCCTTTGTCGTCGCGCAGTCGCTTGCCGTTTTCATCGACGCGGGCGGCGACACGCGACGGCCCACACCGAGGACACACAATGGCGACCGCCGACGCGGGCATCGGCATGTCCTTGTCGATGATGCCGCCCT
>CAXMLU010000098.1:0-5689 GCA_964194255.1 uncultured bacterium | reverse complement strand
TAAGAGACAGGGCCATGCCCACGATGGGGGCAGCCGCCGCGCCGGCGACGTCGCCATGCCAGACGGCATCTCCGAGGGCCGCGATGCCACCCTTCGTGGTCAAGTTTGGACTCACCGCGGCGGCACTCGCCGCCCCGACTAGTGCCGGAAAAACCGCGAGAAGTAGCAGCGAGAGCGCCGCAGTCGCCAGAGCGCGCGCCAGTGGCCGCGCCCCGCGCCGTGGGTGTTCCTGGCTCCGGGCACAGGTGTACTCAGTCCTGTTGTTCACCTTGATTCCCTTTCGGTCGTGCACTGGGCCGATTCCCGAAGCCATTCGGGTAGGCAGTGCGCGGATCCACCGCCTCAAAGGGAGAAGCGGGCGGCAGAGACGGTCTCCGGCGCGACAGAGGCGGTCTCTGGGACAGTCACCTCCGGCACCGCGGCATTCCCAGCTCGGGTAGGCCCGGAACGATCGTAAACGCCCTCAGCGCCCAAATGCCAATCGTGTAATCGGACTTGGGACTCGGGAGGGGCGGCGGCTAACCTCGCCGAAGAGTAGAGGCGAGGAGTACGGCCGTGTCCGACCGCGTGGTCTGTACCGTCGATGAAGGCGTCGCCGATGTCCGGCTCAACCGACCGGACAAGATCAACGCGCTGGACATGGCCATGTTCGCGGCCCTGGTCGAGATGGGGGAGGAGATCAAAGCCAACCCGGCCGTGCGGGCGGTCGGGTTTCTGCGCCGGTCTCGACTTCGCCAGCTTCCAGGCCATGGCCGGCCGGGGCTCTCCGCAGGACGCGCCCACCGAGCTTGCGGAACGAGGCGAGCGCATCACCAATAGCGGCCAGCAGGCCTGTTACGTGTGGACGGAGATGCCGGCTCCGGTCATCGCCGCTGTCCACGGGGTCGCGCTGGGCGGTGGCGCCCAACTGGCCCTCGCCGCCGACATGCGCATCATGGCGCCGGACGCCCAACTGTCGATACTGGAGATCCGTTGGGGCCTCTCCCCGGATATGACGGGGACCCAGATGCTCCCGAGGCTGGTTGGTCTCGACGTGGCCAAGGAGCTCGCGTTGACCGGCCGGATGGTCAAGGGCGAGGAAGCCGTGCGGCTCGGCTTAGCCACCCGACTCTCGGAGGCTCCGCTTCAGGACGCCCTGGCCCTGGCCCGAGAGATCGCCGGGAACAGTCCCCACGCCGTCCGGGGGACCAAGGCCCTGCTCAATATGGCCAGTCAGGTGAGCTTGGCCGAGGGATTCAAGGCCGAGGAACGCACCATTCGAGGCTTGATCGGCAGCCCCAACCAGGTGGAGGCGGTCACCGCCTATTTCGAGAAGCGGCCGCCAATCTTTGCTGACTGACGGCCTCTCGGTCGTGTCCCTCGTGGGGGTCTACGGGTGCGTCAGTCCGGTGTAGTCACCGATGACCTTGGCGTCGTACGGGGCGTTGAGCTGGTTGAAGCCCGTACCCACCACGCCCAAGTGGCCCTGGGCCCAGTCGATGGTGCCGCCGTGGGTGACGCTCAGCACCTGGTCGTAGAACTGGTTGGAGATGAGCGTGTCCCCATTGGCCAGGCGGACGGCGCGCGTCGGCAGCGGTGCCGGAAGCGACGCGACGATGGCGATGTTGTAGGACCACACCACGTCCTTGTCCCGATTCACCTCCAGGATGCGCGCGTTGTTGGAATCGGTGATGAGCGTGTCACCGTTGGACAGCCGGCTGGCGAAGGCGGCCCCACTCAAGACGGTCGGCTTCGACAGCTGGCCGTACTGCCACACGATGTCGTGGGAGCGATCCACCTCGATCACCCGGTTGTTGTTCTCATCGGCAATCAGCACGTGGCCGTTGGTCAGCAACTCCGAGCTGTTGGGATTGTTGAGCTGGTTCGGGCCATTGCCGGTTACGCCCGTAGTCCCGTACTGCCAGACAATGTTGTGGGCCTGATCCACCTCGATGACACGCTCGTTGGACTGGTCAGTGATCAGGACATGGTGATGGGGTAATGCGGCCGCGAACACGGGCACGTTGAGTTGGTTCGGACCGGAACCGGCTACGCCGGCCTGGCCGTACTGCCAGATGATCTCGCTGTCTTTGTTCACCAGGATGACGCGATTGTCGTTGCACACGGCCGTGCAGGTGGGTTCGGTGCCGGCCGGTGCGCCGGTGCCGGCGATGAGCGTGTCTGAGCCAACGCGCTCGGCGTCATTCGACCCGACGATCGAGTGTGGGCCGGCCACGCTCGAGCCGTTGCCGAATTTCCACACGACCTGATGGTCGCTGTTCACCTCGATGATGCGGTTGTTGAACTGGTCCGCAATCAGGACGTTGCCTGGCTGGTTGAAGGCTCCGCTCGTGGGTGCGGCGCCCGCCGTTGATGCTCCGATCAGAAGCAGTGCGGCCACTCCACCGGCGAACATTCCCAGCTGCTTTTGCGTCGCCATGCTGACTCCCCTCTGTCTGTGCGCCACGCGACACAACAGCCGGCTACTGGCCGGTACCGTTCCTACGGCTGAGCCCCGAATAGGGATTGCCGGCCGGCCGGGCAGACCTCGGCGAAGTCGCAACGCTGGCACCAAGCGCCGACCACTGCCGCGAAATCTTCGTCGGGCAACCGGGAGAGTGAGGCCTCCAGCTGCTGCGTTACCCGCTGCAGCCGGGCGGCATTCCAGTCGGAGCTGTCGAGTTCGGCGGGTCCGTCGGCGCGCAGATAACAGAAGGTGGTTCGGAGTGATTCCGGGTCTTCTCGCCACGCCTGGACGGCAGCCAGGGCGTACAGATCGAGCTGGGTAGTCGCGCCCCCGTCTCCGGCCGCCGGGCGACGTCCGGTCTTGAAGTCGACGAGCTCGACCTTGCCGTCGCGCCGGTACACGGCGTCAACGCGCCCCCGCACCAGCCGGCTGCCGACGGCCAGCACAAATGGTGCCTCGACCCGGTCCGGATCAAGCTCGGCAAACGGGCTGAGCATGAACGACGCCTCCAACGCTTGCGCCGAAGAGGGCGAGACGTCGCCCCATTCACCCGGCGCGGCCGACGGCTCCGGCTCCGGCTCGAGCAGACGGAGCTGGCGGTTCGCTCGTAACTCGATGCGACGATGGACCTCGACGCCGATCCGCGCCGCCGCGGATGGACGCCGGGGGAGAGGCCGGACGATGGACCAGTAGAACTGTCGCGGGCAGCGGGCGTAGGACACCAGGCTCGTGACCGACAGCGCGACAGGCACCGGCCGCGGCACAGCCGCCGGGTGATCCGGTGCCGAGAACAGCACCGCCGGCTCGGGCGGTGCGGTCGGCTCGGTCGGTGGGCTCGGCGCGCTCGGCGCGCCGAGCCGGTCGTCACGGCGGCGCTCCATGGCCGCCACGGCCGGATCGGTGGCCGCCGGGGCGTGGCGGAACAACTCGGTCACCAGATCATGCTGCGCGGCCACGAACTCGTAGAACGACGACGGCCCCTGCGGCGTGACCGGGCCGGGATACCAGTGGGCGGCGGACAAGGTCAGTCGTCGCTCGGCCCGCGTGCACGCGACGTAGAACAGCCGCCATTCCTCTTCCAGGTTGCGTTGGCGTAGGAGGTCGGCAACCTCGGTCATGCTGCGGGCCGTCTTCCACGTGGGCAGGTTGGACGGGTCGGGGCGAACCCACCACGGCAGCGCTGACGTCTGCGTAAGCGCATTCTCGGCGCTGCGATTGTCGGGAAAGATGGTGGAGCTGCCTTTGCCGGCCAGGCCCGGCACCCACACGGTGGCGAACTCGAGACCCTTGGCCTGATGAACGGTCATCACGGCCACCGCGTCCTGCCCGCTGGTCGTGGCTTCCGCCACATCCTCGTCGCTGCCGTCGAGGAGATGCAGGTACTCCACGAAACTGCGGAGATCCGCGTCGCCATCGACCGGGGAGAAGTGCTCGGCCAGATCCAAGAAGCGCAGGAGGTTCTCTCTTCCCTTGGGGCCAGCATCCAGCCACAGGCCGGTCCGCTCGATGATGCGCTCGGCCAGTTCGACGACGGGCACGCGGGCCGCAGCCGCTGCCAGGGCGGCCCGCTGCTCGCCGAAGGCGGCCAGCCGAATGCGGGCCTCGGCGCCGAGGTCGGGCACGCCATCACCGGCGCCCGCTGCGCTCACAAGGTCACCGTGCCTCGCCAGTGCCGCCAGGTCTCTCCAGCCGATGCGGACCCGGGGGCCGCGGAGGATGCGCAGCAACGCCACTGGCGCGTCGCCGGCCAAGATCTCCAGCCACGAGACCAGGTCGACCACCTCGGGCCGGTCGAGCAGACCGGAAGATCCAGCCACGGTCACGGGGATCTCGAGCGCCTCCAGGGCCCGGACGATGACCGGGATCAACTGCCGCCGCTTGCGACAGAGCACCGCGCTCTCCGACCACGGCGGACCGACGTCTTTGACCTGACCGGCGATCGTCGCCGCCTCCTCGGCATCGTCGGCAGCCAGGAAGCAGGTGATCTCGGTGTCTTCGGCGCCGTCCTTTGCCTGCAGTTCCTTGTCGAGCGCGTCGGCCACGTTGGCCTGGATGCGGTTGGCCAGCGCCACCAGGCGGGCCCCGGAGCGCCGATTCACGGTGAGGGTGGTCTGGGCAACCGGTGGGAAGTGCTCGGTGAAGTGCAGGATGTTCTCCCGGTGGGCGCCGCGGAAGGCATAGATGGACTGCATGTCGTCGCCGACGGCCGTGATCGGCGAGCCGGGCGGGTAGATGGCCTGAAGCAGGACCCGCTGGGCGTAGTTCGTGTCCTGGTACTCATCCAGCAGGGCGACGGGATGCTCGACTCGCAGCGCGTCCGCCACCTCCGGATGGTCTTGAAGGAGACGAACGGCCATGCGGATCTGATCGCCGTAGTCGATGAGGTGGCGCTCCCGCTTGCGCCGCTCGTACGCGGCGACAACCTGGCAGAGTTCGGATCGACCGCGGGCCGCGTCCTTGGTCCTTGACCACCTCGCGTCTCTCATCACTTTGTCGCAGTCGGCGACCAGAGCATCAAGGTCGACGAGGTAGTCGGCGCAGCGTGACGCCAGGAGCAGCCCGTCGTCCACGACCAACGACGGCTCGAGGACCCGGCGATGCTCGAAACGGAACTCGTCGAACACGCCGAAGAGAAGCTGCCACGCCTGCGCCCGCGACAACAGCCGGGTACGGGGATGGAGATCGAGTTCGACGAGGTGACCGGCGACCAACGAGGCGCTGAAGCTGTGGTAGGTCGTCACGGTCACCCCTGGGCTGGTGGCGTCCAGTGATGGGCCGGTGAGTCCGGTGGCCGCCTCACGTTCGCGCACCCGCTCTTTCAGGCTGGCCGCCGCTTTGTTGGTGAACGTCAAGCCGAGGATCTGGTCTTCCGTGTATTGCCCGGTGGTGATGAGGTGCACGATCCGCTCGGCCATCACCGTCGTCTTGCCCGTCCCCGCGCCGGCGACGATGAGCAGCGGTGTAGCCGGGTGGGCGATGGCAGTCGCCTGCTCGACCGAGGGCACAAACGCGGTCATGGTGCCCCGACCTCCCGTCCCTCTGCCTGGAGGGGACACAGCCGGTGGAACGCGCAGTGGTTGCAATCGGCGTCGACGACCGGATCGAAGGCCTCTGCGACAATGCGTTCGGCCGCCGTCAGGATCCGCTCCTCGGTATGTTGAGCATGGTCTTCGGTGATCGGCTGCTCTCGGTCCTCACCGGCGCGCACGTAACGCAACACGAGCCGTACCGGGGGCCCTAACG
>CAXMLU010000097.1:0-2641 GCA_964194255.1 uncultured bacterium | reverse complement strand
GATCTTCACCTTCGGCAATGCCGCCTATTACGGATCCCTCCCGGGGTTGGGAATCACCGATACGGTCGGCGCCGTGGCGCCGACCGTGGACGGGCTGGGCTACCTCATGGCCGGGGCCTCGGGCACCTTGTACTCCTTCGGCGATGCCCCCAACTTCGGCGGTATCCCGCTGCAGGTCCCCGGCTACCGCGGCACCGTGCTGGGCATGAGCGTGCAGCCACTGCCGGGATCCAAGTAGCCGGGGATGCTGTTCGCGAACTGGGTCGCCTATGCTGGACCGACTCGTCGACAGGAGAGCAGGGTGGACGACCCCCGGCTACGACAGGGGTCAGGCAGACCCGCAGCTACAAATTCACCACGGGATGAGGTCTGATGGCCTTCGCCGTAGATGTTGTGAACATTTCGAAAATGTTCCGCCTCTACCACGAGAAGTACAGTTCGCTCAAGGAGCGGGTCGTTCATATGGGGCGGAACCCCTATGAGGATTTTTGGGCGCTGCGCGACATCAATCTCGAGATAGAAGAAGGAACGACGGTCGGCCTCCTTGGGCACAATGGGTCCGGCAAATCGACCCTACTGAAATGCATCGCCAGCATTCTGCAGCCGACGAGTGGTGAGATACGAACCCGTGGCCGGCTGGCGGCACTGCTCGAACTCGGCGCCGGATTCCATCCGGATCTCACCGGCCGAGAGAACGTCTTCCTGAATGCGTCCATCCTCGGTCTGTCGAGGAAGGAGACGGCGTCGAAGTTCGACGACATCGTTGCGTTCGCCGAGCTTGAGCCCTTCATCGACCAACAGGTGAAGTACTACTCATCGGGTATGTACGTCCGGCTCGGGTTCGCCGTGGCAGTGAACATGGACCCCGAGATCCTCATTGTCGACGAGGTGCTCGCCGTCGGCGACGAGCTGTTCCAACTCAAATGCCTCGACCGGGTACGCCAGTTTCAGCGAGAGGGTCGCACCATTCTCTTTGTTACTCACTCCGCTGACCAAGTGCGGGGGATCTGCGAACGGGCGGCCGTGCTTGACCATGGGCAGCTTGTAGCCCTGGGTCCGCCGGGAGAAGCGGTACGCGCCTATCGGGAGCATCTCCTGAAGCGAGAGCGCTATGACGAAGCGGCGCAGCTCGGGGACATGAGCGGAGACGAGCTCGCCACCAACATGGCGCGAGTCGGACCTGTCGCCATCGATAGCGCGGCTCCACCTCCGCCCAAAGTCGATCCGCGCGCGCACATCACCGCAGTCGAGTTCCGCTATCCGAACTCGGACAGCCAGCCCTACCTCCTTCCAGGCGATCCGCTCGAAGTCCACATCAAATACAAGGCTACGGCCAGGATCGACGACGTCGTAGCGGTCGTCGCTGTCTACGGGTCGAGCGGTGCTGCGCTGTTCACGTGGCGCAACGACACGCTGGGGGGGCAGCGGCACACACTTGACGGAGTGGGGGAGTTGGTCTTCTCGTTCGAAAGCATTCCCCTACTCGATGGCACCTATCCGATAACCGTGGGGCTTCACAGTGCCGATGGCGGATTGGTGTATGACTGGCAAGAGCACGTGTACAAGTTTGAGATAATGAACCCCCATTACACCGTCGGAATCGTGCATGTACGAGGCCATGTCGAGCGACTAAGCGGGGAAGGGAGCGAGCTCGGCGTCGCCTGATTGGGCGACACGTTTGCTAGGCTCGGCCGGGTGCGAGATCCCACGCCACCGGTTGGTGTACACGCACAGGTGGTTCTGTTCAAGAACTCCGTTTCGGACGTGCGGCGGCTTGTGCGCGGGCTGGCGGCCACGGCGCGCGAGGCCAACCGAGCCGGCCTACTCGAGCGATTGCGGCTCGTGCTCGGAGATTGTTCTCCTCTTCCCGCGCTGGATCAGCTCGATCTGGAGAGGATCAGGGAGCTGGCCGGTGACGGACTGGCCGGGGTGGAGTACCGGTTCTTCGATGCCAACCTGCAATCGGCCGCGGGCCATAACCGGCTGGCCGAAGACGCCGACGCCGACTATCTCTTGATCCTCAATCCGGACACGTACCCCTCACCCGGCCTCCTGTCCGAGTTGATGAGCGCGATGTCGGAGCCGCGGGTGGGCCTTACCGAAGGTCGACAAATTCCCCTCGAGCACCCAAAGGCATACGACGCGCAAACCGGGGACACGAGTTGGGCAAGTACCTGCTGCGTGCTGATTCGCAACTCCGTCTTTAGAGAACTGTCCGGTTTCGATGCCGTCCACTTCCCGCTTTATTGCGATGACGTCGATTTCTCGTGGCGTGTTCGCCTGGCTGGCTTTCGTGTAGTCCACCGGCCGCGCGCCGTTGTCTTCCACGATAAGCGGCCCGCCCCCAACGGCGCGCCCGTGGTTTCGGAAACGGAGATCTACTCCAGTACGTTGGCCAGACTCATGTTGGCACTCAAGTACGGGCGGACGGACATTTTCCGGGAGACGCTCGACGGCATCGTCGCCAACGCTTCGCCATCGCAGCTCAAGGCTCTTGCCGAGTTCCGGAATCTCGAGAGGGAGGGCCGGACACCCTCCGCTCTCGTCGGCGCCGGCGTCGTGGCCCAGTTCGAGCACGGGAATTACGCACATCACCGGTTCTGATCCCTCGTCTTGCGGAGCCCAGGACGAGGAGCGGCTC
>CAXMLU010000096.1:0-3231 GCA_964194255.1 uncultured bacterium | reverse complement strand
GTCCAACGTCGTTCGCCACAGTGCCGCCACACTTCGAAGACGACGCCCAAGACGCGTGTAGCCAGTGCCCGACGGGTGCCATCAGGTTACGGGCCTAAAGGCAATCGGGAGTGAGCCCTGATGATGGATACCCCATTCGGCGCCGAGGTTCAAGTGCGCCGACGGCGGGCCCGCCGGCGAAGTGCTCTCGCACGTCGTGGCCGTTGAGCACCGCTGATATCTCGTCCTCACCTCCGGCACAGGAGCGCATGACCACTCGAGACGATCACCTGCTTCTCCGTGGCGACCCGCCGTTCATCCCCCGCTACGTTGGGGCCAGGGTCGCCAGGAAGGAAGAACGACGCCTGCTCGACCGCTCGGCGCGGTTCGTGGACGAGCTCCAGACGCCTGGGATACTCCACCTCGCCTTGGTGCGCAGCACCGAGGCACACGCCACGATCGAGGCAATCGACGTGGGCGAGGTGCGTACGCTTCTGTTCGAGACGGCGGTGTTCACTGCGAGCGACCTCGGCGGTCCCGTCCCGGCTACCGTCGTGGACTGCGAGAACCCCGGCTTCCAGTCGTCGATGATGCCAATCCTGGCGAGCGGCAAGGCGACCCTCGCCGACTATCGGCTCCCGTCGAATATGGAGGTTCCCGACATCGAGGTGGTCCACCTCGAGACGCTCTCGCCGAGGACCACCTATTGGATCAAGGGGATGGGTGAGGGCGGGGCGATTGCTCCCATGGCCGCCAACGCGGACGCGGACGAGGTGGGACCAGATCGGGGCCGGGGCAGTCACCGAGGTGCCGCTCACTCCCGACCGCGTGTGGCGGGTGCTCAGCGGGGACGGGTCCTCGGCGGTGCCCGATCTGCGGCCATTCGATCTCGTCGATGCACGGAAATCACCGACCCGGGCAGGTCCTCCGGACCCACTCAATCGGTCAGCAGGACCCTCGCCTCCACCCGGCGACGCGGGGCAGTACGGGCAGCGGCGGACACGGACGACCGTGGAACGCCCACGATAAGGAGGGAATCATGTCTCGTTGGTTCTTTGGACCCGTAGCGCTGGTGGTCAGCGGCGCCATGATGGTTGCAGGGTGCGGGAGCGGAAGGAGCAAGACCAACGCCGCGAACATCGTGATCGGGACGTCAGCCGACTTCCCGCCGATGTTGTCGAAGGTGGCCAACGGCCAGCTCCAGGGCTTCGAGGTCGACATGGTCAAAGATGTGATGGGCCGCTTGGGTGACAGCTACACCTTCCAGCAGCAGGACTTCTCCGGCCTGTTGCCGGCGCTCCAGTCCAGTCGCATCAAGATCATCGTCTCGGACATGTACGCCACCGCCGCCCGCAAGCAGGTCGTCGACTTCATCCCCTACGCCCAGAGCAGCCTGGGCTTCCTTGTCGCCAGCGACCACGCGGGGACGATCAAGAGCTTCATGGACGTCTGCGGCAAGTCCGTCGGTGCGCTCATCGGCAGCCCGCCCGAGACGTCCGAGCTGCAGACCAAGAGCCAGGACTGCACCAGCGCGGGCAAGCCGGGGATCAACATCGGCAAGTACCAGACCGTCCCCCAGGAGCTCGCCGACATCGACAACGGCCGGCTCTACACCATGTTCGAGGACATCGCCACTGAGGGCGACGTACAGCACACGACCAACAACAAGTACTCGCTCGAGTACATCGACCCGGGCTTTCTCCAGATCGGCATCGCGATCCAGAAGAATGACCCGCTCGAGTCGTCCCTGAGGAACGCGGTCAACGGGTTCCTGCACTCCCCGGCTTACGCAGCCGACGCCAAGAAGTGGGGCCTGCCGGCGCAGTCACTCATCCAATAGGAGCTCGCGGCCGAAACCTCGCGCCGGTCCTGGCGCGAGGTCTCGGCCCATCCGACCCGTACGCAGAGACCTGGAGCCCGTGGGACAGTTCTTCCATTACCTGACGCTCGGATCGTTCATCGGGGGGGTTGGCATCGCCCTCGAGATCGCCACGTTATCGCTCCTGTTCGGGCTCCCGCTGGCCCTCCTCGTCGCCCTGGTGCGCAGCTCGAGGATCGCGCCGTTGCGCTGGGTCTCGGTCGTGTTCATCTGGGTGATGCGGGGCACCCCTCTGCTCCTGCAGCTCATCTTCTGGTACAACCTGCTCCCCCAGGCGGGCGTCCGCCTTAGCGCCTTCAGCACCGCCGTGTTTGGGTTGGCCGTCAACGAGGGGGCGTTCAGCGCCGAGATCATCCGCGGCGGCCTACTCGCCGTCAAGCGATCCCAGCTCGACGCCGCTACCTCGTTGGGCATGTCGCCGTCCCTGACCCTGCGCCGAGTGCAGCTTCCCCAAGCCCTCAGGGTCATCGTCCCCGCAATGGGCAACGAGGTCATCATCCTCATCAAGAACACCTCGTTGGCGTCGGTGATCGCCGTCAGCGAGCTGACGCTGCGTAGCGAGCAGGTGGTCTCGGCGACTTTCCGCTACGTACCGGTGTTTACCGCCGCCGCGGTGATCTACCTCGTAGCCACGTCCTCGGTGGTGCTGATCCAGCGCTGGCTGGAGCGACGACTGGACGTGGATGCCGCCGGGCGCAAGGCGACCGTATCCAAGATCGTGGAGCGCGCCGGTCGTCATCCGTCCACCGGGCTCGCCGACGACGCCCTCGGGGCGTCGACGACACCCGATACCAGCCCGCAAACGGCCCGGCCGGAGTCGGCGCCTCGCGCCCGGGCCGATGCCCACCGCGGCGCCCCCGGCCCTCTGCCGGAGCCCCGGGGCGAGCACGTCTGCATCCGGGGAGCGACAAAGGAATTCAACGGGAGGGTGATCCTCGACGACGTGTCCCTCGACATCGGCAAGGGAGAGGTGGTGTGCATCATCGGGCCCAGCGGGTCGGGGAAGACGACGCTGATCCGGCTCATCAACCACCTCGAGACCCTGAGCGGCGGCGAGATCCTGATCGACGGGCGGCGCCTCGGCTACCGGCAGTCGGGCAATAAGCCCGTCGCCGTACGCAGCGGGCGGAGGCTGGCCCAGGAGCGGGCGCGGGCCGGCGTACAGATGGTGTTTCAACAGTTCAACCTGTTCGAGCACCTGACCGCGATGGACAATCTCATCGAGGCGCCGGTGCGGGTCGTGGGCGTCAAGGCCGACGAGGCGCGCCAGCGGGCGGAAGGACTGCTGGCGCGAGTGGGGCTGGCCGGCCTCGGGGACTTCTACCCCCACCAGCTCTCAGGAGGCGAGCAGCAGCGCGTCGCCATCGCCCGCG
>CAXMLU010000095.1:0-10438 GCA_964194255.1 uncultured bacterium | reverse complement strand
CTGGAAAGCGCCCGCCATCAACACCGTCATGCTGCGCTTCGCCTATCCGGCCGAGGCCGACACTGCTGTCGATCCCAGCGGCTTCCCGCTGCGGTATCAGGCGGTCCGGGCCATCCTGGTGTACGGACGGGCGAACTCGCCCATGCCGGCCTGGGGGGTCGCCGGCGGGGGGCCGATGGGCGACCAGCAGATCTCCGACCTGATCGCCTACCTGCAATCCATCCAGCTCACGCCCGATCAGTCCAAGGCCCAGGCCGCCCAGTACGGGACCAACGGGGCGGCCCTCTTCGACGCCTACTGTTCGCGCTGCCACACCAAGGGATGGTCCTACGGCCAACCGGAGACGGTGGGCGGCGGCGCCTACGGACCCAACCTCACCAACGGCGACACCGAGCGGCAGTTCCCATTTGTGAAGGACCACATCGGCTTTGTGACGACCGGCGTCGAGCCGTTCAAACCTTACGGCGCCCGCGGGATCCAGCACGACGCCGGCGGGGGAATGCCCCACTTCGGGCTGATGTTGACCGACGCGCAGATCAAGGCCATCGTCGACTACGAGCGGAGTCTGTGACGCCCATGCACCTGGCCACCCTCCTGCTCAGCGGAATCACCTGGGATCCCTTCGTCCGGGGCGTTCTCATCGTGGCGACCGCCTTCCTCCTGCTCCCGGGCAGCGTGTACTTGCTGCTGGCCACCAACACGGGCGTCAAGTTGGGCCTCCTGATCGCCATGGCCGGCCTGTTCGGGTGGATCTCCCTGATGGCCGCCATCTGGGCCATCTTCGGCATCGGTGACCAGGGCCGGCCCCCCACCTGGAAGATTCAGGAGGTGATCACCGGGGACATGTCCACGCTGTCCCAACAGAACACCATCTCCGGCCTCAAGGACTTCCCCAAGGGCTGGGTGGTCCTACCGCCGGCCAAGTTCAGCGACCCCCTTGCCGCGGCCGACAAGGTGCTGGCGCCCAACGCGTTTCCCGTGCCGCAGGGACAGACCCCGCCCAAACCGCCGATCAACTTCACCTCGCCGTACAAGGCGCCGACCGACTACATCGCGGTAGCCGCGTACGACAAGAACAAGGACGCCGGCGTGATCTTCACGCTCCACCGGCACAAGTTCTACCGGCCGGGACGTCCGGCTCATTACGTGGTGCTGGCGGTGCAAGCGGTGCGCCCGACCCTTGCCACCGGGGGCCCGCCCCCCAAGCCGGTACCGGACGAGACGAAACCGATCTCCTGGGTCGTCATGGTGCGCGACCTCGGGTCTATTCGCCAGCCGTCGCTGGTCATCTCGATCTTCGCCGGGATCATCTTCCTGATCGTGTGTGATGTCCTGCACCGGCGGGACAAGCAGATCATGGCCGCCAAGGCCGCCGCCCTGGCCGGAGCCGAGGCGTAATGGGCAACTACAACGCCTACCTTCCCATTGCCGCCATGCTCATCCTGGCGACGGTGTTTGCCGCCCTCTCGTTCCTGGCGTCGAAGTTCCTCGGGCCCAGTCGTCCCACGCTGGCCAAGGAAGCCCCCTACGAATGCGGGATCGTGCCCAGCGTCGCGTCGTCCGAGCGATTCCCGGTCCGCTTCTACCTGGTGGCGATGATCTTCATCATCTTCGACATCGAGATCATCTTCCTCTATCCGTGGGCGGTCATCTTCGACCGCCAGCTGAAGGCATTCGGCCTGGTGGAGATGCTGGTGTTCGCCGTCGCGGTCTTCGTGTCCTTCGTTTATCTGATCTCCAACGGCGCCCTGGACTGGGGGCCGCCCAAACGGGTGCGCACGGATGTGGAGCCCCGCACCGGCGCCAGCACCATCCGGCGCATCCCCCGCCCTGCCGCCGCGGCGCCTGCCAGCGAGACGCCCGATACCGAACCGGAACCCGTCACAGTTCACTAACGCACACGCGCGTTGGGTTGGGATTCCAGCCCGGGCGCGGGGAAGAATGACACGGTGGGACTCGAGGATCTCAACCACAACTTTCTGACCGGGCCTTTGGAGGAGTTCGTCAAGTGGGCCCGGCGCCGCAGCGTCTTTCCGGCCACGTTCGGGCTGGCCTGCTGTGCTCTGGAGATGATGGGCACCGGCGCGGCCCACTACGACCTGGCCCGCTTCGGGATGGAGGTCTTCCGCGCCTCCCCTCGTCAGGCGGACCTGATGATCGTGGCCGGCCGGGTGAGCCAGAAGATGGCGCCGGTGCTGCGCCAGGTTTACGACCAGATGATGGAGCCCAAGTGGGTCATCTCCATGGGCGTGTGCGCGTCAACCGGTGGCATGTTCAACAACTACGCCATTGTCCAGGGCGTGGATCAGGTCGTACCCGTGGACGTCTACGCCCCCGGCTGCCCGCCCGGCCCGGAGACCTTGATCCACTCCATTCTCGCCGTGCACGAGAAGATCCGCACCGGTGAGCTCACCCGCCGCCGCGTCGAGACCGGTCACGGCGCCCAGATCGTGCTCCAGGAGGCGCGCTCGTGAGCCAGCCGACAGCTCCCGCCGCCGAGCCGCCGGAGGCCGAGCCGGCGGCCGAGCCCGAACGGCTGCACGGTTGCTCGGTGACCCTGTCGCGGGGTCAGCAGGTCGTTCACGCCAGCCGAGAGGGCTACCTCGAGTTGATGCGAGCCTTACGAGCCGACGGCTTCGGACTGTGCGTCGACGTGACCGCGGTGGACTATCTGCTTCACCCCGGCCGCCAGCTCCCCGATGGCGTGCCCGCAGAACGCTTCGAGGTGGTTGTCCACCTGCTCGACCTGTCCGCCCGGCGGCGCCTCCGGGTCCGGGTTCAGGTTCCCAGCGATGACCCGGCCCTGCCCAGCTTGTTCGAGCTGTGGCCGGGCTCCGACGCCATGGAGCGAGAGGCCTACGACCTCATGGGCATCCGCTTCGACGATCACCCCGATCTGACCCGCATCCTCATGCCCGAGGACTGGGAAGGCCACCCGTTGCGGAAGGACTATCCGCCGGCCAACGTCCCGATCCAGTTCAAGGCCAGCGCGGCGGCTCGGTGAGGTTCCGGAGATGACCGAATACACCGCCGAAAACATCCGGCTCACTTCCGAGTCGTCCCAGGAGCTGAAGAGCCGCGCCGAGACGTCGCCCCGGATGCTCGACCTGGAGGGCGGCATCCTGCGCCTGCCCGAAGGCGTGGTGCTCGATGCCTCCGACATGAACGTCGAGTTCGGCGAGGGCGAGACCATGATCATCAACATGGGTCCTCAGCACCCGTCCACCCACGGGGTACTGCGGCTCATGCTCGAGCTCGACGGCGAGACCGTGCTGCGGACGAAACCGGTCGTCGGCTACCTCCACACCGGCATGGAGAAGACGGCTGAGCAGCTGATGTACATCCAGGGCGCCACCAACGTGACCCGGATGGACTACGCCGCGCCGTTGTTCAACGAATGCGTCTACTCGATGGCGGTGGAGAAGCTGCTCGACATCGAGGTTCCACCCCGCGCTACGTGGATCCGCATGCTGATGTGCGAGGTCAATCGCATGACCAGCCACATTCTCTTCCAGGCGACCAACGGTCTGGACCTCGGCGCGGTCGGCATGATCATCTACGGGTGGCGGGAGCGGGAAGAGCTGCTGCGGTTCTGCGAGAAGGTCACCGGCCTGCGGATGAATCACAACTACATCCGTCCCGGCGGCGTGGTCGCCGACCTGCCGCCGGGCTGGAAGGACGACATCCTGGCCCTGTGCGAGGAGCTCGAGCCCCGCCTGGATGAGTGGGATGTGCTCCTCACCGGGCAGCCCATCTTCACGGACCGGACGCAGGGTGTCGGCGTGATCACCGCCAGTCAGGCGCTGGCCCTCGGGGCTACCGGCCCCATCCTGCGTTCGACGGGCTACGAATGGGACCTGCGCCGGCATGAGCCGTACCAGTTCTACGACCAGGTCGACTTCGACGTGATCGTCGGCACGTACGGCGACTGCTTTGACCGCTACGCCATCCGGCTCAACGAGATACGCGAGTCGATTCGCATCGTCCGCCAGATCGTGGAGCTGATGCCGGCCGGGGACTACCGCATCCAGGACAAGAAGATCACCCCTCCGCCGCGGGCCCGCATAGACGAGTCCATGGAGGCCTTGATCCACCACTTCAAGCTCTTCACCGAAGGGTTCAAGGTGCCCGAGGGCGAGACCTACGTGTCGATCGAATCGCCGAGGGGGGAGCTCGGCTGCTATCTGGTATCGGACGGCACTGCCAAGCCGTACCGTTGTCACATCCGGGGGCCGAGCTTCGTCAACATCCAGTGCCTCCCGGTGATGTTGCGGGGCGGCCTGGTTGCCGACGCGGTGGCGATCATCTCGTCCGTTGATCCGATCATGGGCGAAGTGGACAGGTAGGCGGCATGGCCAGATTGTCGGCGGACAATGTGGAACGGGCCAGGGCCATCATCGGTCTGTACCCGCAGAGCCGTTCCGCGCTCATCCCCATCCTTCATGTCGTCCAGGAACAGGACGGCCATCTCACCGACGAAGCCATGCAGCACGTGGCCGAGCTCCTCGGACTGACGGCCGCCGAGGTGCGCGGGACCGCCACGTTCTACGACATGCTCTTCACCGAACCGGTCGGTCGCTACCTCGTGTCGGTGTGCACGAACATCGCGTGTCTGCTCAACGGCGGTGAACAACTTCTCGAGCACGCCGAGTCCGTGTTGGACGTGAAGCCCGGGGGACGCACGGCCGACGGCATCTTCACGTTGGAAGAGGTCGAGTGCATCGCCCTCTGCGGGCAGGCTCCCTGCCTGGCCGTCAACTGGCGGTTCCGCGGCAACGTCGGCCATGACGACTTCGACCGGCTCATCGACGACCTCCGGGCCGGCCGGCTCGACGACGAGATCCCGGCGCACGGCACGCTCTGTCGGGTACGGCGCTCGGTCGGCTTGATAGCCGCGGCGAGCCCGGCCGCGTCGGCCGCGTCGGCCGCGCCCGCAGCTGCGGGCGGTGCGGCCGGCACCAAACCCGGTCGTCGGAGGAAGGCATAGATGGCCGTCTCCGACGCCCCACGGATCGTCACGGCGCGCCTCGATCATCCGGACTCCCACACCCTGCGCCGGTTCCTCGCGACCGGCGGCTACGACGGGCTGCGTCGAGCCCTCTCGATGGGCCCCGAGGCGGTGCGGGAAGAGGTCAACAAGGCATCGCTGCTCGGCCGCGGTGGAGCGGGGTTCCCTGCCGGGCAGAAGTGGAGCATGTTGCGCAAGGCCGAGCCGGTGTATCTGGTGGTCAACGGCGACGAGAGCGAGCCCGCCACGTTCAAGGACCACATGCTGATCGAGGGCGATCCCCACCAGATCATCGAGGGAACGCTCATCACCGCGTTCGCCATCGGCGCCGCCCAAGCGTTCATCTACATCAGGGGTGAGTTCGCCCTCGGTCTCGAACGCATGACCCAAGCCGTCAACGAGGCATACGAGCACGGCGCGGCCGGGCGGGATGTGTTCGGCTCCGGCTGGTCGATGGACGTCGTCGTCCACCCTGGCGCCGGCGCCTACATCTGCGGTGACGAGACCGGGCTTCTCGAAAGCCTGGAGGGCAAGCGGGGATTTCCGCGAATCAAGCCGCCGTTTTTCCCTGCCGTCTACGGGCTCTACCAGGCGCCCACCGTGGTCAACAACGTAGAGACCATGTCCAATATCCCCTGGATCGTTCTCAACGGTGGCGACGCTTTCACCGCCTTGGGCGACAACCGGTCACGGGGAACCCGGGTCTTCGCCGTGTCCGGCCATGTCAAGCGGCCGGGCAACTACGAGGTGGAGATGGTCAAGACCACCTTCCGGGACCTCATCTACGCCCCGGTCTACGGCGCCGGGATTTCGGGCGACCGGGCCCTCAAGGCGTTCATTCCGGGCGGGGCGTCGTCCTACTGGTTCGGTCCCGACCGGCTGGACATGCCCTTGGATCAGGACGAGGTCGGCAAAGCCGGCACGATGCTCGGCTCCGGTTCGATCGTGGCCATGGACGAGACGGCCTGCATGGTGCGGGCCGCCTGGCGTCTGACCAAGTTCTTCCACGCCGAGTCCTGCGGTCAATGCACCCCGTGTCGCGAGGGCGGCGGTTGGCTGGAGAAGATCATGCGGCGCATCGAGTCAGGCCAGGGCCGGGAGGCCGACCTCGAGCTGCTGCTCGATGTCTGCGACAACATCGCGCCCGGGCTGACCTGGCCGCCCCGTCAGACGACGATCTGCCCGCTCGGCCCGTCCATCCCGAGCCCCATCGTGTCGGCCGTGCGCATGTTCCGGGACGAGTTCCTGGTGCACATCAAGGAAGGCGCCTGCCCGTATGGCCACTGAACCCGAAGTGGCGGCCGCCGTGCACATTCTCCTTGACGGCCGGCCGGTCGAGGCCCGACCCGGCGAGATGATCATCGCCGCCGCCGAGCGGGCCGGGGTGTACATCCCCCGGTTCTGCTACCACCCGCGCATGAAGCCGGTGGGCATGTGCCGGATGTGCCTGGTGGACGTGAAGGGGCCACGCGGATTCGCGTTGACTCCCGCCTGTTTCGTTGCCGTGGCCGAGGGTCAGGAGGTGGTCACCGACTCGCCCGCCGTCAAGAAGGCGCAGGACGGTGTGCTGGAGTTCCTCCTGGTCAACCATCCGCTCGACTGCCCGGTCTGTGACAAGGGCGGGGAGTGCCCGCTCCAGGACCAGACCCTGGCTTTCGGTCCCGGTGAGTCCCGATTCGTCGAGGAGAAGCGGCACTGGGAGAAACCCATCGCTTTGTCCGACCTGGTGCTGCTCGACCGGGAGCGCTGCATCCAGTGCGCCCGTTGCACCCGCTTCGCGGACGAGATCGCCGGCGATCCGCAGATCGACTTTGCCGAGCGGGCCGATCGGATCGAGGTGGCGACGTTCCCCGGCCAACCGTTCACCTCGTACTTCAGCGGGAATACCGTCCAGATCTGCCCGGTCGGCGCGCTCACGGCCACGCCGTACCGGTTCAAGGCCCGGCCCTGGGACCTCGAAGAGGTGGAAAGTACCTGCACCACCTGCGCGGTCGGATGCCGGATGGCGGTGCAATCCTCCGGCGACTGGCTCACCCGCTATCTCGGCGTGGACATCGACCCCGTCAACCTGGGGTGGTTGTGCGACAAGGGCCGCTTTGGCTTCGAGGCCATCATCTCCAAAGAGCGGGTGACTGCACCGCTCATCCGGAAGGCGGGAGAGTTGGTAGAGGTGTCGTGGGCCGAGGCCCTCGACTCGGTGAGCTCGTCCTTGAAGGACGCGTTGCGGGTCCATGGTCCGGGGTCCGTGGCGGTCCTCGGCGGGGCCCGGCTGACCAACGAGGACGCCTACGCGTGGGCCAAGTTGGCTAAGTCCGTCCTCGGGACCGATCATGTCGATGCTCAATTGGGCGACGGGCTCCCTGCTGAAGTCGTGCTCGGCCTGCCCCGCGCCACCATCGACGACGCCTGCTCGGCGGGTGCGCTGGTCCTGCTCGCTCCGGACGTCAAGGAGGAGCTGCCCGTTCTCTACCTGCGGCTGCGAGCCGCGGCCCTGGACCGCGGCCTGCCGATCATCGAGATCACGCCGCAGCGGACCGGGCTGTCTCGGTATGCGGGCGGCACCCTGATGTACCGGCCCGGCGAGGCGGCCGCCGTCGCTCGGGCGTTGGTCTCCTCGACTGCGCCCGGCGCGGATGCCGGTGGCGTACCGGCCGCCGCCCTCAGCCGGGCCTGGTCGACGCTGCAGGACACCGATAACGTCGTGGTCGTGCTTGGCCGGCCATCGCTGGCCGAATCCTCCACCCTCGTGGTGGAAGCGGCCAGGGTGCTGGCCGCCGGACTTCCGGGCGCCCGGTTCCTGCCCGCCCTGCGCCGCGGCAACGTGCACGGCGCGTTGGACATGGGTCTCGCCCCCGGGATCCTGCCCGGTCGCGTCGGCCTGGAGGCCGGGCGGGAGTGGTACGCCGCCGCCTGGGGATCGCTGCCCGCCACCTCCGGACTCGATTGCCAGGGGATCCTCTCGGCCGCCGCCGAAGGAAAGCTCCAGAACCTGTTTCTGCTGGGCGCCGACCCGCTGTCCGACTTCCCCGATCGCGATCTGGCGACGCGGGCGCTGGCCGGGGCGGGCCAAGTCGTCGCGGTGGATACCTTCCTTTCCGACTCGTCGAAGCGAGCCAACGTGGTGCTGCCGGCGGCCATGTTCGCGGAGCGACCCGGGACCACGACCAACATGGAGGGTCGCGTCAGCCGCCTGGCCCAGAAGGTCACCCCGCCCGGCGCGGCCTGGCCGGATTGGATGATCGCCGCCGAGCTGGCGTTTCGGCTGGACCGAGACCTCGGGTTCAGTGATCTGGCCGCCGTCTGGGACGAGATCGAAAAGCTCGCCCCCTCGCACTCCGGCATCACCCGGGATCTCCTGGCGTCGCCGGCCGGCGCAGATGGCGTCGTCGCGCCTCTCCGCGCTGAGTCCAAGGAGACCGACGGCGAAGCGGTCCGGCCGGCGACGCTCACCGTCGGGACCGGGACCGCGGTCGAGTTCCCTGCGCTGGATGCCTACTCGTTGCGGCTGGTCTCGGGCCGGACCCTCTGGGATGCGGGCGTGACCGTCACCCGCTCACCGTCCCTCAAGGGCCTGGCCCCATCGCTTCGGCTGCGGGTCAACCCCTACGACCTCGACCGCCTGGGTGTGACCACCGGCGACAGCGTGCGCCTGCACGCACCGAGGCGGAGCTGTGTGCTGGAGACTGTCGCCGACGCCGGGGTGCCCCGCGGCTCGGCCTCGCTGGCCTTCAACACCCCGGGGGACGGCGTGGCCGACCTCATCGACGCCACCTCGGCGGTGACCGACGTGCGACTGGAGAACCTGTAATGGGTGATCCGCTGTTCAGCCACGGCGTGGGGCAGGCGGTCCTGCTCATCGTGGTGCTGAAGACGGTCGTCACCTTCGCCGTCTTGCTGGTTTCCGTGCTCTTCATGGTCTGGTTCGAGCGCAAGATCATCGCCGACATGCAGAACCGCATCGGCCCCGACGAGGCCGGTCCCTGGGGCATCCTCCAGGCCCTGGCGGACGGGACCAAGCTGTTCTTCAAAGAAGGGCTTCTGCCCGAGCGAGCCGACAGGCGGATCTACCGGCTGGCTCCGTACGTGTCGATGGTCACCGCCTTCTTGTCCTTCGCCATCGTCCCCATCGGCTGGTCGATCTCCATCGCCGGTCACCAGACCTGGCTGCAGCTGGCCGACCCACCCGTCGGGATCCTCTTCCTCCTGGCCATGTCCTCCATCGCGGTGTACGGGGTCATGCTGGCCGGCTGGGCGTCGGGGTCCAAGTATCCGCTACTCGGCGCGGTACGAGCATCGGCCCAGATGGTCTCCTACGAAGCCGCTCTCGGTCTGTCCGTGGCCGCCGTCATCCTGGCGACCGGCTCGCTCTCCACCCACGACATCGTCACGTCCCAAGCCCACGGTCGAGGCGCATTCGGCATCGTGCCGTACTGGAACCTCTTCCGGCTGGGAATCCTCCCCTTCGTCATCTTCCTCATCTCGGCCACCGCTGAGCTGAACCGGCCACCGTTCGACCTGGTGGAGGCCGAGCAGGAATTGGTGGGCGGTTACAACACCGAATACGCGTCGATTGGCTTCGCCCTCTTCTTCCTGGCCGAGTTCATGAATACCATCACCATGTCGGCCATCATCGTCACGCTGTTCCTCGGCGGCCCCTCTGGCCCCCGGCTCTTCGGCCACAGCATCGGGCTGTTCTGGTTCGTGCTCAAACTGTTCGGCTTCCTCTACACCTATGTGTGGTTCCGGGCCACGCTGCCCCGGTTCCGCTACGACCAGTTGATGGATCTCGGCTGGAAGCGCCTCATCCCCCTCGCCCTCGGTTGGTTGCTCATCGTGGCTGCCATCCGCGTGAACTGGCGATGGTCGGTCGGACTGGTCCTTGGCGTCGTGCTGGCCGGCGTACTTCTCTACAGGGCGGTGGTCATCTCCCGCCAGAACGCGGAGGTGGAGTCCTGATGGGCTATCTCGATGGGTTCGCCATCACCTTCCGGAAGGATGTCAGCCACGCCGTGGGGACGGCGACGGGCGAGAACGTCACCACGCGTTACCCGCACGAGAAGCGGCCCAAGCCCGAGCGGTTCCACGGCCGCCACGTCCTCAACCGGTACGAGGATGGGATGGAGAAGTGCATCGGCTGTGAGCTGTGTGCCGGGGTGTGCCCGGCCCGCTGCATCTATGTGCGAGGAGCCGATAACCCACCCGACGCACCGGTCTCGCCTGGGGAGCGCTACGGCTTCGTCTACGAGATCAATATGCTGCGCTGCATTCATTGCGACATGTGTGTGGAGGCCTGTCCGACCGAAGCCATCACCGAGTCCAAGCTCTTCGAGTTCTCCTTCACCAACCGGAATGACGCCATCTACACCAAGACCGAACTGCTCGTGGACGACGAGGGCCATCCGCAGCACCTCCCGTGGGAAGACTGGCGGG